>CAZOYZ010000077.1:0-6990 GCA_964584045.1 uncultured Prolixibacteraceae bacterium
GCGTAATCATCGTCTCGCACGATCGCTTTTTTATGGATGAAATTGTGGATCATTTGTTTATTTTTGAAGGGAACGGACGGATAAAGGATTTTCCGGGAAATTATACGATCTATCGGGAAACCCGTATGGAAAACGAAAAGCTGGAAAAGCAGGTTATTCAGGACCATAAACCGGCACCGGTCAGGCCCAAAAATAAACCGACGAGGCTCAGCTTTAAGGAAAAGAAAGAGTTGGAAAGCCTGGAGACGGAAATCGGAACGCTGGAAAAAGAAAAGACCGAACTTCTGGAAGCTCTTAACTCCGGTCTTCTGGCGCACGATGAACTAAGCAAAAAAAGTGAACGTTTTTCAGCATTGACCACCGAACTGGAAGAAAAGGAAACACGATGGCTCGAACTCAGCGAAAAGAGTAGCGAGTAATGAGAAGACGCAAGACGCAAGACACAAGATAAAGACAAAATAAAAGTCTTACGACTTACGACTAAAAACAAACCATTTAACCATTTTTCACATGTCACTTCATTTAAAAAACCGGCACTTCCTGAAACTTCTCGACTTCAGCGGGGAAGAAATTGACGGCTTACTTCAACTGGCTGCCGGACTGAAGAAGGCCCGCCGCGAAGGTACTGAGAAACAATACCTGAAAAATAAAAATATTGCACTGATCTTTGAGAAAACATCCACACGTACCCGTTGTGCTTTTGAAGTTGCAGCTTATGATCAGGGCGCCCATGTGACCTATCTTGGTCCTACCGGTTCACAAATCGGGATAAAGGAGTCGATGAAAGATACTGCCCGTGTGTTAGGCCGTATGTATGATGCCATTGAATACAGGGGGTACGGCCAGAACACCGTGGAAGAACTGGCCGGATATTCAGGTGTTCCCGTATGGAACGGCCTGACCAATGAATTTCATCCCACACAGGTACTGGCCGATTTGCTGACTATGCGGGAACATTCGGCAAAACCATTGCAGCAGGTAAAAATCTGCTTTTTAGGTGATGCCCGCAATAACGTCGGCAATTCGTTGATGGCAGGCGCTGCCAAAATGGGAATGGACTTCAGGGCAGCTGCACCTCCTGAGTGCCGCCCCGATGAAGAACTTATAAAAACATGTCGCCGGATTGCCCAAACGAGCGGCGCAAAAATTACGTTCACCGACCACCCGGAAGAGGCCGTAAAAGACTGTGACTTCCTTTACACGGATGTGTGGGTTTCCATGGGTGAACCCGTTGGCCTCTGGTCAGAACGGATCAAACTGCTTCTCCCCTTCCAGGTCAACCAAAAGATGATGCAACTGACAGGGAATCCGGAGGTTAAATTTATGCACTGCCTGCCGGCCTTCCATAATCTGGAGACAAAAGCCGGCAGGGAAATCTATGACAAATTCGGACTGGAAAGTATGGAAGTCACCGACGAAGTTTTTGAAAGTCCTGCATCCGTGGTATTCGACCAGGCAGAAAACCGCTTACATACGATCAAGGCCGTGATGGTCGCCACGTTAGGATAGTCATAAGTCTTGAGTCATAAGTCGTAAGTACTTGAGATTTGTACTTACGACTTATGACTTACTACTTACGACTCAAAAAAATCATTTCCCTTGTCGTCAACAATGATGAAGGCAGGAAAATTTTCGACACGTATCCTGCGGACAGCTTCCATGCCCAATTCTTCAAAATCGACCACTTCAACCGATTTGATGCTTTCCTTAGCCAGGATGGCAGCAGGTCCGCCAATAGATCCCAGGTAAAAGCCACCATACTTTTTACAGGCTTCAGTAACCTGTTTCGAGCGGTTTCCTTTGGCCACCATGATCATAGATCCACCGAGGCTCTGGAACAGGTTCACATACGAATCCATACGGCCTGCAGTAGTCGGACCGAAACTTCCCGACGGCATCCCCACCGGGGTTTTGGCGGGTCCGGCATAATATACCGGATGTTTCTTAAAGTACTCCGGCATGGGTTTACCTTCGTCGATCATTTGTTTGATACGGGCATGGGCAATATCGCGGGCAACGATCAATGTTCCTTTCAAATTAAGACGAGTCTTCACCGGATGTTTGGAAAGTTCAGCCAATACTTCATCCATAGGGCGGTCCAGATCGATATTGACCGGAGCAGCCAGTTCAGGCGCGCGTTCAGGCAGGAAACGTGCCGGATTTTTCTCCAGTTCTTCGATAAAAATGCCCTCTTCCGTAATTTTTGCCTTGATATTCCGGTCGGCGCTGCAACTCACTCCAAGTCCAACGGGGCAGGAAGCAGCATGACGGGGCATCCGGATCACCCGTACATCGTGGACAAAATATTTTCCTCCAAACTGGGCACCGATCCCACTTTCCCTGCAAATCTTCAATACTTTTTCTTCCCATTCCGGATCACGGAAAGCCTGACCTCCTTCATTTCCGTTCGTAGGCAGATGATCATAGTATCCTGCCGAGGCTTTTTTCACTGCCGAAAGCGTTGCTTCGGCCGAGGTTCCCCCGATAACCAATGCCAGGTGATAAGGAGGACAAGCAGAAGTGCCAAGGTCCCTGATCTTCTCCCTGACAAACATGGTCAGCGCTTCTTCTGTCAGCAAGGCCTTGGTCTGCTGATAGAGAAATGTTTTATTCGCCGATCCCCCGCCCTTGGTGATAAATAAAAACTCATACCGGTTCCCTTCTTCCGCATAAATATCGATTTGTGCAGGCAGGTTAGTGCCGGTGTTCTTCTCTTCGAGCATGGTCAGGGGAACAACCTGAGAATATCTTAAATTACGATCTTTATAGGTTTCATAAATTCCTTTCGACAGGTAAAACGCGTCATTAACCCCGGTCCAGACATCTTCACCCTTTTTACCAATAACAACCGCGGTACCCGTATCCTGACAGGTAGGCAATTCTCCTTCGGCGGAAACCACCTGATTCACCAGCATCGTATGAGCTACAAAACGGTCATTGTCAGTCGCTTCCGGATCATCAAGAATAGTTCTTAATTTTTCAAGATGGGCAGGACGCAGGTAAAAGGAAACATCGGCAATGGCTTCCTTTGCAAGCAATTCCAGGCCTTCGGGAGCTACTTTCAGAATTTTCCGGCCATCGAGCTCGACGACAGACACGTGTTCGCGGGTCAGTAACCGGTAACGGGTTGTATCTTTTTCTACCGGAAATGGTTTTTGATAAATAAATGAAGACATAGCAGTGACTTGTTTAAATGTGATTCGATAATCCAGGTTCTTTGATAAACCGCAAATATAGCCAGAATCGTTCACACACCATCGCGGACAGGTACTGCGATCCCGGCACGCGTAAGAATAATTTTACAAATACCTTCCTATTCGCCGCTCATGATCATCCTGAGCACCCTTTTCGTTTTCATCGTGATCTTAAAACGGTCGTCAATCCGCTTACCGGTGATCCAAACTACTTTCTTCCCGCTATAAAGGATCCAGACTGATTCTTTTTCGGGGATAGACAATTTTTCGTCAATAAAAAAGTCGCTTATTTTCTTAAAACCCGACATTCCCAGGGGCTGAAAATATTCACCCTGCTCCCATTTCTTCAGGATCAACGGAAATTGCAGCAGATCGTAATCCACATCGGCAACGAGCGGGCTGTCTGAGAAGCGAAAATCTGCATCCCGGTGAATTAGTTCAAAACGAAGAGAAACCGGCCACGAAATTTTCGAACTGTTTTCTTCAATATAAAAACGGGAATTACTGTCTTCATCTCTCGGCGTAAGAATGAAGTGATCGCGATCTTTCACAATCCGGTGTGTCCGGGAAAAAAAAGTCTTGCCTGCTTCGGCATCCAACGCTCCTGCAATTTCACGGATTTGCTGAATATTGAATCCAAACGGATTAAATAATTCAAACAGGATGGAATTTAGGGGTTGCATGTTCCTTAATTTGCTGATGGGGAACAGGCAATTGACCCCGGATTGTTCCATAACTATTTGTTTGATCTCATCAATTTTTTGCTGATAGATCTGTTCGGTTTCTTTCAGGATGAAAGCCGTTCTGACCGCATTTTTGCGGAACGCCTGATTGATTTCCTCGAACAGGGGGATGATCTGATGGCGGATCACGTTCCGCTGGTAGAGCAGTTCATCGTTGCTTGAATCGTTTTTATAGCTGATGTGATGTTCAGCCGCATAGGCCAGGATCTGTTCACGATTGGCAAACAGTAACGGGCGAACAACTCTCCCGTTTTTCGGTTGAATACCTGAAAGTCCGCGTATTCCGGTACCGCGGCTCAGATTGACAAGCATGGTCTCAATCAGATCGTCCAAATGATGGGCCGTTGCCACATACTGAAAAGACAACTGATCGAGCAATTCAAAGAACCAGTCGTATCTTAGTTTCCGGGCAGCCATTTCTACAGACGTACCGGTCAGTACTGCGTATTCCCTTGTGTCAAAATGTTTCACGAAGAGTTCAATCCCGTTTTCTCCGCAGTAATCCCGGAGAAAAGCCTCTTCCTCATCAGATTCGGCTCCCCGGAGGTGAAAATTGCAATGGGCCACCGCAACATCTTCATTCAGCCGGCGAAAAAGATCAAGCATCACCATGGAATCGACTCCTCCGCTTACAGCCAGTATGACCTTGTCGGCAGGAGCAAGCAACTTTTCTGTCCTGATATATGACCTGATCGCTTCGATCATAACCTTTCCGCAATTTTTTCAACAATACGAACAATTACCTCGACAGCTTTTATCATGGAATTTACGGGAACATATTCATAGGGTCCGTGAAAATTGTGCCCGCCGGCAAAAATATTCGGGCAAGGCACTCCCTTGAAGGATAACCCTGCGCCATCAGTTCCGCCACGGATAGCGCTGATCTTCGGGATTATGCCTGCTTCGCGCATTGCTTCTTCGGCCAGATCGACGATATAGCGGACCGGTTCGATTTTTTCCCGCATATTGTAATACTGATCCTCCATATCGATCTGAAGGGTGCCTTCTCCGAATTCATCGTTCAGGAAGAGGCAGGCCTGTGTCAGCATCTCTTTACGGGCTGCGAACAGTTCGCTGTCGTGGTCACGGATCAGATAAGTGATCTCCGTTTTTTCCACGCGCCCGTCAAATGCAATACAATGAAAAAAGCCTTCCCTCTCTTCGGTATACTCAGGCCGTTGTTCTGCCGGAAGCATACTGTTGAGCTTACATCCAACCTGGATCGCATTGATCATTTTATTCTTCGCAGCTCCCGGATGAACACTTCGTCCCTGAATTGTGATGGTCGCAGTAGCCGCATTGAAGTTTTCATACTCAAGTTCGCCGATTTCCCCTCCGTCGAGGGTATAGGCAAATGCAACTCCAAATTTAGCCACGTCAAAATTGTCGGTTCCTTTGCCCACCTCTTCGTCGGGCGTAAAGCAAACGCGTATTTTGCCATGCCTGATCCCGGGATGAGCAAGCAGGTATTCCATTGCGGTGACGATCTCGGCGATTCCCGCTTTATCATCAGCTCCCAGCAGCGTGGTCCCGTCCGTGACAATGAGCTCCTGTCCGCGATAGTTTTCCAGTTCAGGAAACTGAGCCGGCGACAACACGACTTTATCCTTCAGCCTGATATCATTCCCCGCATATTTTACGCGTTGCGGCTTCACATTTTCACCCGGGAAATCGGGACTTGTATCCATATGGGCGATCAAGCCAACGACAGGAACAGGATGGCTGCAATTGGCAGGAAGCGTAGCCATCACATAACCATACCTGTCTTTTTCAACCTCCTGCAAACCAATAGCTTTCAACTCGTCTGCCAGTTTTGCTGCAAATAACTGCTGTCGCGCGGTAGTTGGGGAAGTCTTGCTCTTCGGGTCAGAAGTCGTGTATTCTTTGGCATACCTTATAAACCTGTCAATTACTTTATCCATCATTTTTTTTATAAAAATAAGAAAAGCAGTCCAAATTGACTGCTTTTGCTTTCGGTAAAATCTTTTTAGTTTTTATACCTGCCGTATTGTCCGAGAATCTGAAAATCTGAAAATCTGAAAATCTGAGAATCTGAAAATCTAATGAATCTAATAGGCCTGAGCAAACAAAACCCGCCGGCTGGAAGGCTTTCCTGAATAGACGCAAGCCCCCTCTTCTTCTTCACCGTCAAAGGGGATACAACGGATCGTTGCTTTGGTTTCCTCCTTGATTTGCAGTTCGGTCTCCGTAGTCCCGTCCCAATGAGCCAAAATAAAACCGCCTTTCGTATTCAAAACTTCCTTAAACTCGTCCCACGTATTAACTTTTGTTGTATTCCGTGTCCTGAACTCAGCCGCTTTTTTAAAGATATTATCCTGAATGTCGGTGAGCAAACCGGCAACGAACTGGTCAATATTTTCGAGAGAAGTAATTTCCTTTTCAAGCGTATCGCGCCGGGCAACTTCGACCGTGCCGTTCTCAAGATCGCGGGGTCCAAGCGCCAGTCTGACCGGAACGCCTTTCAGTTCATACTCGGCAAATTTCCATCCAGGTTTTTTGGTATCCAGATTGTCATATTTCACTGAAATTCCCCTGGCCTTCAGTTTTGGAATAATCACGGAGACTCTTTCAGAGATTTTTGAAAGCTGTTCCAAATTTTTGTAAATGGGGACGATCACCACCTGGTAGGGAGCCAGTTTGGGTGGCAATACAAGGCCGTTGTCATCGGAATGCGCCATGATGAGTGCACCCACCAGCCTGGTTGAGACACCCCAGCTTGTAGCCCAGACATAATCTTCAACACCTTCGTTATTGGTAAACCTGACATCAAAGGCCCGCGCGAAATTCTGTCCCAGGAAATGCGAGGTTCCCGACTGTAAAGCCTTGCCATCCTGCATTAATGCTTCGATACTAAAAGTTTCCAGAGCTCCTGCAAACCGTTCGTTAGGCGATTTAGCCCCTTTGATCACCGGCACCGCCATGAAATTCTCAGCGAAATCAGCATACACATTGATCATCCTTTCTGTTTCTTCCATGGCTTCCTCCTTTGTGGCATGGGCCGTATGGCCTTCCTGCCATAAAAATTCGGAAGT
>CAZOYZ010000077.1:7090-9721 GCA_964584045.1 uncultured Prolixibacteraceae bacterium
GCGCATTCTTTGGCAAATCCTTCCACATGATCGGCCTCCTTACTGAAAAAAGATTTTGGAATGAATAGCGGGAAATAAGCATTCACATGCCCGGTTTCTTTAAACATGCGATCGAGCTCGGCCTGCATTTTTTCCCAGATGGCATAGCCATAGGGTTTGATCACCATGCATCCGCGCACAACAGAATTTTCGGCCAGATCAGCCTTCACAACCAGATCATTATACCACTGTGAATAATTTTCGCTTCGAGGAGTTAATTCTTTCGCCATCTCTTTTTATTTGGTATGGTATTTGCTTTTTAAGTATTAAATTTCGAAGATGCAAAGTAAATAAATTTATTCTTAATGATAAAGGAGACTCGATTATGAAAAAGGTTACATTCTTCCCGGCAACAGCAGTCATGCTTCTCCTGGGTGCGTGTACCACGGGGTCATACGTTACGGGTAGATACGATGATATCTATTTTTCCCCGGGAGATGTTCCTCCACCGGTTGTAGCTGAACAGAGAGTATCGGACAGTTCAGAGCAGGCGGCTGATTCAGAACAACTGGTAATCAGCGACAGCTCCAACAGGGAAAATCATATTTTTACAACCGATAAACCCAAAGCTGACGCTTTTGTATATAACATGGACGGCATGGAGTTGGTAGAATCAGACACGACGTATCTGGAGAACGAAGGTGGCGGCAGTACGATCATCAATAATTATTACGATGGCGATGAAATCGATTTTGCCTATCGGATCAACCGGTTCCACCGCTACCCCTTCTACGATCCGTTCTACTGGGATTCCTGGTATTACGATCCCTATTATTATCCCTCCTATTCATGGGGGTATTATGACTACTGGTGGCCGGGAAGCTCCTTTGGGTTTGGTTACGGCGGGTTTGGTTTAGGCTGGAGCTGGTATTCCCCGTACAGTTATTGGTACCATCCGTATAATTACTGGGGTTGGGGCTATCCTTCCTATTACTCATATTACCCGTATCATCACTGGGGAGGAGATTACTATTACGACAGCAACGATTACCGGTACGGACACAGGCGGTCTTCTTACTCGTCAGTGAACAGGAACAGCAGTTACGGACGCCGAGGCACGAGTAGTTCCTACGCAAGAACACAAACCGGCAGGGACCCTGGTACCACGCAGCTATCCGGCAGTTCGCGCAGAAGTTCTTCTGTTTCCGGATCGTCGGTCAGCAATGGAACGATCATGGAAAGACGAAGGACTGTATCTTCTTCCGCATCGGAGACAAGTCCGTCGGGACGCAGGAGCGTTTCGGGCACCAGTACCGGAAGAATAACAACAACTCCGGCCGAAAGATCAGCAGCCAGTTCCAGGAGAAGTGTATCAGATTCCGGTATCAGGCAGACGACGGCGGGGACAAGGTCCGCGTCAGACATCAACTCACAGGATCGTACAGGTACCACCAATTATCAAAGAAGTTCGGTTCCTTCACAAAGCAGAGCTTATACGCCCAGTTACAGTAAACCCAGGACAGTGACGCGTTCAAGCTATAACAACAGTTATAACAGGTCAGAGAACAAAGGAGTATCCACGCAAAAGAGTACAGGCAGTTCGTCACAATCGACCACCAGAAGTACCTACCGGTCCAATACGTCTTACAACAGAGGTTCAAGCAACAGTGCTCCGACCCGTACCTATACCGCTCCGGCGCGCAGCAGCAGCAGCAGTTACAGGTCAGGAAGCAGCTATAGCCCAAGCCGTTCTTCGGTCAGCAGCAGTCCTTCACCGGTAAGATCGTCCGGCGGCAGTTCGGGCGGCTCATCGAGAAGCAGCGGCAGCGGACGCAGGTAAGAAACCGGTTAATTACGATTGCAGATTAACGACTGAAAACAGACACAAGTATCAAGACTTGCACAACTTAATTTGAAGAAACACATGAAGAAGATTCAGTATATGATCATCCTGTTCCTGTTCTCCTCCCCTGCCTGGAGCCAGGGTTTAACGGATGCCTTGCGACTGTCCGATTACAAACTTAACGGAACAGCAAGG
This sequence comes from uncultured Prolixibacteraceae bacterium, assembly GCA_964584045.1. Taxonomy (GTDB): domain Bacteria; phylum Bacteroidota; class Bacteroidia; order Bacteroidales; family Prolixibacteraceae; genus JBCFBK01. Next base: position 9,108 of record CAZOYZ010000077.1, read on the forward strand.
GCTGCAGCCATGGGAAATGCATTTGGATCGTTGGGAGGTGACTTCACCTCAGCCAGTATCAATCCGGCAGGTATCGGTCTTTACCGCAGCGATGAATTTGTGTTGTCGACCCGGTTCGGCGAAGACCAGGTTGATGCGACCTATCTGAACAGCACCACAAATGAGTCCAGGTTCCATCTTAGTGTACCCAACATGGGATACGTAGCCACTTTTAATTCTGAGCCCGGAAACGGAAGTGCGCTGGTCAGCGTGAACCTCGGCATCGGATACAACCGGGTGAATGATTTTAATATGAAGCGACTGGTAACCGGCAACAATGCCACTTCATCCATGCTGGACCTGTTTACTCTTAACGCAGATGATGTGGCGCCCGCAGATCTTGACGCCTTTTACGAACAACTGGCAGCCTACTATGACACGGATGACGGATATGTTGGAACAGACCTGATCTATAATAATGAAGGAGGGCCGGCGGGAGTCTACCGCCATGACATGCAACGGTTCCCTTACACGGAGGATTATGAAAATTATGGACATGGCCAACGCAAATCGTTTTCACAAAAAGGGAGTGTTGAGGAATATATCCTGTCAGTTGCCGCGAATTTTAACCACCG
>CAZOYZ010000077.1:9821-13629 GCA_964584045.1 uncultured Prolixibacteraceae bacterium
GGTATTACAACGACATGTATTCCTCTTTCGATGACGGCGACCGGTTGGAGGCGCTTTCTCCCTACGGAGATTTTGACTATAGACTGCAAACCCCGCTGAAAGCTGTTTTCAGCGCCGCTTATGTGATCGGTAAAGCCGGGTTGTTAAGCGTCGATTATGAATGGGTGGATTATACCAAGGTGAAACTGTACGACGGGGGTGACGGCGATGAATTCTATGACGAAAATAACGACATTGATGAGGCCCTGCAGGCGGTAGGGAATCTGCATGTGGGAGGCGAATTCAGGCTGAGCGAATACTTTAGCCTGAGGGGCGGATTTGAATATTTCCCAAGCCCGTATAAAAAAACGGCATATGGCATCGAGCAGTCTAATGCAGATGCCAATACGTTTGCATATTCGGGAGGTATAGGCTGGAAAGCCAATGGCTTCTTCATTGACCTGGCCTATAAGCATATGGAGAACGAAAATTATCTGAATCTGTATGATGTGCCTCAAACAGCTAATCCGCAAAATTACACGTCTCCGACAGCCAGGTTTAAGAATTTAAGCGATTATATCACGTTCACATTGGGCTTTAAGTTTTAACGATTGATTGCAGCATTTTTTAGCTAAGTCAGGCATTCATTTAATTTTAGGGTTTAGATTTTTAATAACTGAGAGAAAAGCCGGTTTTACCGCCGGCTTTTTTTGTGTATCAAACCCATTCTTTATCACAATTTTATATTGATTCATAAAAAATAACCCGGTAATTGATTTTTTTTCCATCTGAATTTGGAGTATCTTTCACCCGCCATTTGGACCAACTATGGATCATTTTAAACGTATTGACTACAATCTGTCACGGGAGATTTTTCGTAAAGCCACAGTTACAGGCAGAAGGCTGACCATCGGCGAGATGAAAACCTCGCAATGGCTGCAAAAAAATCATATCAACCTTGACGCGGTTAAAGATGTCTCACGCGACTATCCCGACCTGAGGGTTTTCATTATTGGTGAAGGGGAAACAGAAGGTTTTTATATTTATTCCCAAAAAAAGGAAACTTGTTTTAAATTTGAGGCGACATTATCAGAAACGAAGTAGCCTTAATGCATGATTATGGAACAATCCCTGGAAAGTTTAAAAAATTACCGTCTTCTAACCGAACAGGAAATAAAATCATTAAAAGCCGGAAACTGTTCCAGCGAAGAATGGAACCGGATTTATGTGACAGCCCGTTTCGATCCTTCCCGCTTTTACGCCATCCATTTCAGCGGCCCCGTGTACCTTGGTGACCAAACCGGGCAAATTACGCTTTTCGGGGGGGTCCATAAAAATTGCGGCGTTTATTATGCCCACATTCACAATTGCGTCATCGGGAACAACGTATACATTAACCATATCAAAAACTATATTGCCAATTATATCATCGAAGATCACGTGATCATCGACAATACCGATATTTGTGCGGTGGATGGCCTTTGTTCGTTCGGGAATGGTGTAAAAGTTCAGGTACTTGACGAAACCGGAGGAAGAAAAGTCATCATTTATGACAAGCTTTCGGCTCACCTTGCCTACATCATGGCCTTTTACAAACACCGGCACGAAGCAGTGCGGGCTTTGGAGGAAATGATCGAAGCCTATACCCAAAAGGTTACTTCTGATCGTGGTATGATTGGTCATCATTCACAGATCATCAACTGCAGGAAGATTATTAATGTAAAAGCCGGTCCTTATACGTTTATTGACGGAGCCAGCATGCTCGAGAACGGGTCGTTGAACAGTAACCGGGAAGCGCCCGTCAGGATCTGTCATGAAGCGATCCTCAAAAACTTTATTATTTCTTCAGGTTCGGAAGTCTCGGACGGGGCGATCGTGGCCAACTGTTTTGTCGGACAAGGTTGTGTGCTGGGTTCTCAATACTCCGCGCAGCAGTCACTTTTTTTTGCCAACTGCCAGGGATTTCACGGTGAAGCCTGTTCGGTCTTTGCCGGCCCCTATACGGTGACCCACCATAAATCGACATTACTGATCGCCGGTATGTTTTCATTTTGCAATGCCGGCAGCGGGTCGAACCAAAGCAATCATATGTATAAACTTGGTCCCATTCATCATGGTATTGTTGAACGCGGATCAAAGACAACAAGCGACTCCTATTTGTTGTGGCCTGCAAAGATCGGAGCATTCACGCTGGTCATGGGCCGGCATTATAAGAATTCAGATACGTCTAATATGCCGTTTTCCTATCTGGTTGAAAAAGATGACGAAAGCTGGCTTGCACCAGGTATCAACCTGAAAAGCGTGGGGACGATCCGGGACGTGATGAAATGGCCGCGGCGCGACAAGCGGACCGATCCCTGCAAGATGGATCACATCAACTTTAACCTGCTCAGTCCGTTTACCATTCAAAAAATGGGCAACGCGATCAGGATCCTGAAGCAGATCAGTTACATTTCGGGCGAAACCACCGAAGTGTTTTCCTATAACAACACGAAGATAAGAAGCAGCGCCCTGAAACGAGGACTTGAATTATATCACCACGCCATCATGAAATTCATTGGCAATTCGATGATCACGCGCTTAAACCAATGCCCGTTAACATCTCCCGAAAAGGTGGCAAAATGCCTTACTCCCAAAAGTACAACGGGCCAGGGGGACTGGATTGACCTGGCAGGTCTGATCGCTCCCAAAACAGAAGTCAGCAAACTGATTTCGGCCATTGAACAATCGGAAATTACCACGCTGGGTCAGGTTGAGGAATTCTTTACGGAGTTGCACAGCCGGTATTACGAATATGAATGGAACTGGACTGCAAACTTTATTGAAACTTACCTGAAAAAGCCGGTGTGGGCTTTCACGATCGACGAATTAATCGAAATTGTCGGTCAGTGGCGGGAAAGCGTCATCGCGATCGACCAAATGCTTTATGAGGATGCCAAAAAAGAATTCCGGATGGACGCGATGACCGGTTTTGGGATTGACGGTGATCAGCAAGTGAAACAAATGGATTTTGAACAGGTACGCGGACGTTTTGAAAATAATGATTTTGTCATGGAAATTAATAATCATATCGAAAAAAAGAAAAATCTGGGAAACCGCGTCATTCAGCAACTTAAAGAAGCACAAAAATTACCAACACTATGAGACTTATTATTCAGGATGACTATGAGAAGATGTCCAAATGGACCGCTCATTACATTGCACGTAAAATCCAGCTATGCCGGCCTGCAGCCCAACACCCTTTTATTCTGGGACTTCCAACAGGCTCATCTCCCCTTGGCGTTTACAGGGAACTGATCGCTCTTTACCGGGCCGGAAAAATTTCGTTTAAACATGTCATTACCTTTAATATGGATGAATATGTCGGGATTCCTGAAGATCATCCCCAGAGTTACCACTCCTTTATGTGGGAAAACTTTTTCAATCATATCGATATTCAACGTGAAAACGTAAACATCCTCAATGGCAATGCTCCCGATATCAAAGCGGAGTGCGCCGGTTATGAACAAAAAATGAAGGATCTCGGCGGCATTGACCTTTTTTTGGGAGGGGTTGGTGTTGACGGTCATATTGCGTTCAATGAGCCGGGGTCTTCACTAACTTCACGTACCCGTGACAAAGCGTTAAACTATGATACCATTGTCGCCAATTCCCGATTTTTCGCGAACGACATGAACCAGGTTCCCAAATTGGCGCTCACCGTTGGCGTAGGCACCATATTGGATGCAAAGGAAGTCCTGATCATTGTAAACGGATTGGGTAAAGCCCGGGCATTGCGACATGCTGTTGAAGAGGGTATCAGTTCCATGTGGACCATCAGCGCCCTGCA
>CAZOYZ010000077.1:13729-14876 GCA_964584045.1 uncultured Prolixibacteraceae bacterium
ATATAATAAATGGTCTTTTTTATTCCTCCGTCGCAAAGCTCATGGCTTCCATACGTTTGTACGAATTGTAGCGCCACTTTGCATTTTCCTCGGCTGCTTTGAACAGTTCGGCAGCCTGTTCAGGGAATGCTTTTCTCAAAGAAGAATACCGTACTTCACCGTTCAGGAATTCCTGGAATTTGCTCCAGTCAGGCACTTTGGAATCCAGTGTGAACGGATTTTTACCTTCATTTTCCAAAAGCGGGTTATACCTGTAGAGCGACCAGTATCCTGCTTCCACGGCGTGCTTTTCTTCTTCCTGTGATTTACCCATGCTGGCGCGCAAACCGTGATTGATACAAGGAGAATAGGCTATGATCAGAGACGGGCCCGGATAAGCTTCAGCTTCACGCAAAGCTTTCAGGTATTGCGCATTGTTAGCGCCCATTGCCACCTGGGCTACATAAACATATCCATAGGACATGGCGATCATTCCAAGGTCTTTTTTCCGGATCTTTTTCCCTGATGCGGCAAACTTGGCTACTGCGCCTACCGGGGTTGACTTGGAAGCCTGTCCTCCTGTATTGGAGTAAACTTCAGTGTCCAGCACCAGCACATTGACATCTTCACCCGATGCCAAAACGTGATCAAGACCTCCGAAACCAATATCGTATGCCCAACCATCGCCTCCAAAGATCCAGATTGACCTTTTTACCAGGTATTGCTTCAGGCTCAGGATATCCTTTGCATAATCCGCATGGTTCCCTTCCAGCACTTCAATCACCTTTGCCGAAACTGATTTCGTCAACTGCGCATCATTCTTAGCCTCGATCCATGCCGTAAACGCCTCTTTTTCGGCATCGCGGACCCCATTCTCAAGCGCCTTTTTCATGATGTTTTCAATACGGTCGCGCTGGAAGTTTACGCCTTCGGACATACCGAATCCATATTCTGCGTTATCCTCAAACAGCGAGTTCGCCCAGGAAGGACCTTGTCCGCTGTTCTTGTTTTTACAGTAAGGCATTGAGGGAGCAGAAGCACCGTAAATGGATGAACAGCCGGTCGCATTGGTCACCATCATCCGTTCTCCAAACAGCTGGGTGATCAACTTGATATAAGGTGTCTCTCCACATCCTGCACAAGCTCCTGAAAATTCGAACAAGGGCTG
>CAZOYZ010000078.1:0-8942 GCA_964584045.1 uncultured Prolixibacteraceae bacterium
AACATCATTTTTCACATAAATCTCTTTATCCAGGTATTTGTAACTGATGTAATCTTCAAAATTTACATGCAAAAGAGCCAGGGTATTATATCCCAGGCGGGCTATTTCATCAATCAGGATTTTCAATTCGGCTTCTTCTTTCTCAAACCGGTCATGATTGACCCAGGGGGCTTTAAAAAGATGGTAACCGACAGACGGGAGGTCAAAAAGCTGCCCTTCTTCAGCATACATACGCTGTGAAAATTTAGGCGACATGTCCTTTGATATTTCCCACAAATCCTTCCCCAGACGTATTTCTTCTGCCAGTTTAAAGATGCCATACATTAATCCCCTTTCTCCCCCGGCAAGCACTAACGTTTTAAAGTTTCTCTCCTTTAAAGGTGTTATCTTATAAGATTCTCCCATGTCTTCCTCTGTTTCACCAATTACAATTTTATTTGTTAAACCAGCACAAGAAGAAGGCTTATGGATTGACATCTTAATCCCGCATTCTTTCAAGGCTGACTTTAAATCATCCAGTGCCAGGGAATATCCGTCATCCACAATTACTGTTTCAGGGACAACAACTGCGACCTGTCCTTTTTTCTCGTAAAAATTGCACGACAGTGTAAGAATCAATAATATGGTTGCCACGATAGGACATTTATGCCCGGTTTCACGATTTTTCAGTTTCATTTCCTGTATAAATTTCTTTTCTTTCATTTTCTGTGAAAATTCCGAATACTATTAAGGCAACTTCCAATCAATAATCCCCGCACTTACCTCCAATGGGTTTTCTTCTTTCGAAACAGCACGTATTTTTAAAATATTTTCGCCGGGAACAAGGCTTCTTTTCGCTTCTGGGTTAATATAAACCGCACCATAATCAGGCAGGTTTCCCAATTTTTTATGCACAAAAATGCCGTTGATAAATATTTCAATGTCGCCACCGTCCCACTTTATTTTTACGTATGGGTTTTCTATGTCTGTTTCTTCAATCGAAAATTTCCGGGTTAAAACAGTACGGTCTTCCGCATCCTTGCTTTGATTCCATTCCTTGCTCGAAGCCGGTACTACATCTTTTATAATACGCCTCTCATATTCTTCATTACGCGTGCGCAATCCGTATTTTTGATAACTCCATCCCTCATTCCAGAACAGCTCTTCGGGTTCTTTTTTAACCACATTTGCACAACGGCCAAATGGCCCTATCACAATGCGCCAGTCGTGAGCAACCCCTTGGTAAAATAGGGTACGGGGAGTATCGTAACCCTCCCAGTGAAGGTACGGACCGCAAAGCATCAGCCCGTAAGTTATATAATCGCCTTCCATGTAAGTTTTCCATTTCCCTTCTGATGCTAAAGCGTCAGCATTTTCTGCCATTGCTTGCAATAATTCTTCCTGCCGGTATGGGGATTCAAACAGGCACTGCATATACATCTCAGCGGTATTACGAATAATGCTAACATCCGCTTTTTGAAAGAACTTCTGGTTCTTTATCAATATGTCTGCCCGGATGTGGCGATAAGGCATATTTTCAATCCCCATATAGCCGAGCATTCTGGCAAATCCTTTCATCGCATCAGCTGTTGTATGGTATTCGCTCCATGTATTGCCAAGAGGATTGCCGTTTGGCTCATGAAACATCCCGGTGTGTGGACTCATATGAGTTAATGCCAGCTCAATCCCCCGTTCTAAAGTGGGAATATATTTTACCTGCCCTTCATGGATCTTTGTAAACATTACACTTCCCCGCGCCATCCCATGGTTCAACTGATTGCTGTCGCATTTATTAAGAAAGAATCCTATGTCCAATTCTACCTCGCCATAACCCGTATTTTTATACAATGGGTTACTTCCCAAAAGCTCAATAACGGCAGGAATATACTTGTAGTTTATTCTTTTCCCGGGATTGATTGGATTATTGAATAATCCATTTTCCTGTTGCCATGACTGCCAAAACCTTATTGCCTTTTTATGGTTCTCCGGGGAATAGCCCGGTATATTTTCCAACCCTCCGAAATAATGTATCATTTGCCAGTATAGGCGATACGTTGTCGCTTCATCGTAATACCCATTATCTCCCTCGCAAAAAAACCACTGCCCATGTTTGTTAATCTCATCCTGTGCCCGTTGACAACAATATTCCGTGTAGTTTTTATTAAACTTTTTTACAGAATAAGGTTGATGTTGGGGTTCTTCAATGCGCATCTCTTTTATATAATCCAAGACAGATTGTGTTAGCTTCTCCTGTTGTTTTTCTGTCAAGTCAGTGGGGACTACTTGAGCGCTAACCGGGCTTTTTATTAAAAATAAAAAAATGTGTCCTATTAAAGTAAAATTTAAAAATGATTTATTGTATTTTATCAAACTTAAAGAGTTGTGCATTTTGTCTAATTTAAAATGTAAGATTTATTGTTTATAATAGAGAAAGCAAATTGCCTGACATTATTGTAAATGAAGTAGATTCTTTTTTTCGTACTCCATTCAGAATATCTTTTTTTTAATAATTCTAAAGCTGAGGATTTGCTAACGAATAATATCGAAAATGATGAGATCTGAGATATCTGCCCCTGATCCCATCATTCATTCTGTATCAACCTTCAATAAATAAAAATCATAATCTATTGTTTTTGACACTCAAAATCCAGGATTTTGTTCTAATAAGGGTTCAGTATCTAAGATATTCTGGGTTATTGGCAGTAACCTGTCTTCATCTGTAAGGATTACAGTCTCCCATGGTCCAAAATAATGACCTTTACTTTTATAACCGGACCATTTTTGCTGCATTTCTTTAAAAAATGAAAAGTACCGTTGTCCATCAAACCAGGCTTGCCCCTCCATTACAAATTCCTTTTGTCTCTCAATATAAACCGAATCTTTGAACTGTGTATAAGTCATTCCTGAAGAAAGGTCTTCCAACCCTGCACGGTTACGTACCTGGTTGATAGCATTATAAGCTTCAGTAGTTGAACCGTTGTTCACTTCATTGAGTGCTTCGGCTTTCATCAGCAAAACATCGGCATAACGAAGCATTATCTCATCGCTATAGTTTGAGCTTGATGACTTCTCACTATTATAATATTTTGAGATTGCCGGAGTATCCATATAATAACCATCATTCACCGGATCATCCATATCATAGGTTACCCTATCTCCATTCAGCACATACTGAGTGTAAAAAATAACACTCTTCCGGATATCATTAGAACTAAATGATTTATAAAATTCTAAGGTGGACTGAAGGTTTGAATATATCGTCCCTGACATATCCGAATTTCTCAAGAAAACGTACATTGAAAGATAACCAATGCCTGATACTCCTGGTGCATGTTGAATTGTGTAAATGATTTCATTATTGTTTTCTATTTTATCAAATCCCCAAAGATCCTTACACTCTACCAGTTGGTATTCTCCACTACTGATTACCTCCTGACAATAGTCTGCCGCCTTCTCAAAATCATCTGACTGTGCAATCTGCCTGTCGCCGGAAATGCCATTGTTGGCACATAAACTGCCACGTTGCAGGTAAACTTTGGCAAGCAGGGCTGTTGCAGCACCCCAGGAAGCCCGTCCGACGTCATCACCAGAATATGTGGAGCTTTTGGGTAGTAGGCTGATTGCTTCCTCAAGGTCAACAATAACCTGATTATATACTTCTGCGTCAGTATTCCGAACCATACCTTCAGCATCTGAAATACTTTCAACAGCTTCCAACCGTAACGGGACTCCCCCAAAAAAACGTACCAGGGAAAAATAACTCAAAGCCCTTAAATAATAAGCTTCGCCCAATACCCTGTTTTTTAACAATGTGTCGTCAAATTTGTTTTCATCCATTTCCCCCACATATTTCAAAACGTAATTAGCCCTGGAAATCGCCTTATAATACATATCCCATAAATAATATGGATTATTATTTGTATTTACAGTTAGGCAGTTATGGTCATAATCTCCCATTGTTCCTAATCCATTGGTGGATTGACTTCGTGAAGTTACCGCTTCTGCCATCAGATCTACAGTCATGTAATAACGGTGCTCTTCTCCTGTAACAAAAGCCCTATAAACAGCATTAACTGCTGAGACAGCATCATCCCCGTTTCTAAAATATTGTTCGGTACTGATAAAATCCTGGGGAATTTCTTCCAAAAAATTATCATTACACCCAACTAAACCCAGTATTCCTATGAATAGTATTGTAATTTTTTTCATCTTTTTTCGATTTTAAATCAACTATATTATTAGAATTCTACCTTAATCCCTAACAGATAGGTCCTTGCTAAAGGGTAAGCCCCCATATCCACTCCCTGAATCAAATTATTTTGGCTAACGCTGTTTACTTCCGGGTTATACCCATTATAATTGGTAATGGTAAACAAATTCTGACCGCTGATATAAATAAATGCATTCCGTATTAGTGATACATTTTTTACCGGTATGTCATAGCCCAGTTGAAGCGTCCTTAACCTGATGAAAGATGCATCTTCAACATACGGGTCAATCGACCAGACACCTGCGGTCCATCCTGCACGAGGTTGCGAACCATCTGGATTTTCGCTACTCCAACGGTCTTTAAACCTTTTATACGAATGATTTAAAGCTAATGAAGATGATAATACCGATCTTCTTGCATCTGTAATATTAAAAACATCATTCCCTACCGTACCCATAATAAAAGTGGTTAAACTAAATGCCTTGTAACGAAAAGTATTGTTCCAACCGAAGATGAAATCCGGGTAGGGGTTACCTATCCAGGTACGGTCGGAAGCATCAATAGTTCCATCCGGCTCGACATCAACAAATTTAACGTCACCTGCTACAGCATCAGGTTGGGCTGTATATGCATCGGCTCCAGCCTGGGTTTTAAAAATCCCTTCTGTTTTGTATCCATAAAATTCCCCAAGTGAGTGTCCCTCTTCAATATAGGCTACACCCGCAGTGGTTTCAAAAAAAGGTTCGCTGTCCCCCAGGTCTATTATTTTATTCCTGTTCATTGACCAGTTCAGTTGGGTATCCCATGTTATCGGCGATTTGAGTACTGTAGCCCCTAATGCCAATTCGACCCCCCGGTTCCTGACTTTCCCTGTATTTTTCAAAGCCGAAGAATAGCCTGAACTTACAGGAAGCGTGACTTCCAATAATAAACCGCTGGTGTTTTTTTCATAATAATCTGCTGTAAATGTTAACCTCCCGTCAAATAAACCAATGTCGAAACCTGCGTCGAACTGTGCCGTACTTTCCCATTTCAAATCAGCATTAGGCAAGTCACCCAGATAATATCCTGTTACTTTTGCATCGTTGAATGAATATGAGGTTGTTGACAAGCCTGCAAGAGAGTTGTACGAACCAATATTGGTGTTACCCGTCAATCCATAGCTCACCCGTAACTTTAAATATTGAATAGGATCAATACTTTTTATAAATTCTTCATTGTGTGCATTCCATGCCAGTGCCCCGGAAGGGAAATACCCCCACCTATTATTTTTACCCATTCTGGATGAGCCGTCAGCCCGGAAACTTAAGGTCAACAGATATTTATCTTTATATTTATAGTTAACCCTGCCAAGCCAGGAAGCTAATTGCCATTGTGACTCTCCAGCACTTACAGAAGGTCCTCCATCACGTGTACCATTCCCTATGCCATTATTCTTCAACTCGTCATCCAAAAAGTTGGAATTATACATATATTGTGACTTTACATTTTCTTTTTGCCTGGTGTAACCAACCAAAGCATTAATCTGGTGCCCCCCGGAAATATCCTTCGAATAAGTCAGTGTATTTTCCGTGAGGTAAGAAAGATATTGCTTGTTTCGGGTTGTGGCCGCTCCGTCAACATTCATGCCTGATCTTGTGTTCCTGGTATAATAACTTTCATACAATTGGTTGTCAACATCAGCACCCAGGCTCACTTTCAAATAAAGCCCTTTAAAAATATTAACCTGTCCATATACGTTACTTAATAACCTGTTGCCTGTAATTTCGTTTTTTTGTTCATTAATCAGAGAAACCGGATTATCAACCTGTGTACCAGCATCTATGCCATCCCAGACATCTTCGGGCATTATTGTGTATGTACCATCCTCATTGTATATATCCAGATAAGGATGGAAATATATTGCAGCCCTAACAGCTCCAGTAGCCCCACCGTTACCTTCCTCTGTTCGTATCTGATTATTAATTGTACGGCTACCGGTAAAATTTACCCCGATTTTAATACGGCTGCCTATTTCAGATTCCACATTCGTCCTGAGGGAATAACGTTCGTACCCGGAATTTCTGATAATCCCTTCCTGGTTATAATAGTTCCCCGAAATATAGTAGGTCGATTTCCCATGTCCCCCGGATACTCCAAGCTGATAGTTCTGAACAGAAGCGGTAGTGAAAATTTCATCCTGCCAGCCGGTACCTTTGCCAAGTAAGGAAGGGTCTGAAAAAAAATCGGAAAGCTCCCATTGTTCAGCAGCTTCATTAGCAAATATAGCAAACTGTTCTGCATTCATCACGTCAAGCTTACGGGCAACTGATTGTACGCCGTAGTAAGAATCAAAAGTAATCCTTGGATCGCCTGAGTGTCCTTTTTTCGTAGTAATAAGGATTACCCCGTTAGCTCCTCTTGCTCCATAAATTGCAGTAGCCGAAGCATCTTTGAGTACTTCAATAGACTTAATATCATTGGGATTAATTGAAGATAAAGAATTGGGAGATACATTTCCTGCACTACCGGCACTTCGTGTTGCATTGTTACTTGTTATCGGAAAACCGTCGATTACATACAGGGGCTCATTGTCTCCGTTTACGGAGTTCCCTCCCCTTATAATTACGGAAACGCCACCACCCGGAGCTGATGATTGCTGGGTAACCTGTACCCCTGCAATACGCCCGGACAAAGCCTGGTCAGGAGAAATCACCTTAACAGACTGGATTTCATCAGACCGGACAGAAGCAACAGAACCTGTCAGGTCGCTTTTTTTCATGGTACCGTAACCAATGGCCACCACCTCTTCTATCCCGACGGGTTCCTCTTCCATGGTAATATCGATGCCGGTTTTGCTGCCAACGGCAACCTCCTGGGTTTTCATGCCCACGAAGGAGAACACCAGAACGGCATTGGTGGGCACGCCCGCCAGAGTATAATCACCATCAGTTCCGGTAATGGTACCGGACGAAGTCCCTTTTATCACTACCGTGACTCCGGGCAACGGGGCGCCGGAAGGATCGCTGACTTTCCCGGAGACTTCCCGTACCTGCTGACTACTGATCTGATCTTCAACAGGTGACAGCACAACCTGGCGATTATAGATCTTGTAAGTGATGTCGGTATTTCTGAGCAATTCATCCAGCGTTTTGCCGATATCCTGATTTTCAATCCTGATGTTTACACGCTGGGTTACGTCAACCAGCTTGCCGTTGTATAAAAAATAATAATCCGACTGGTCTTCAATGACATTGAGCACATTTTCGATCGTGGAGTTTGCCTTTGTCAGTGTGAACCTGATGTCCTGTGAATATCCCTCACTCGCAAAAAGCTGAACTGCAGAAAACAAAATAACACCTAACGTTACTTTCATCTTTCTAAAAATTTTTTTCAGCGGGATACAAGTATCCGCTTTCCCATACCGGGAATGATTTTTTTTCATAAATTTGTCATATTAAGGTTAAAACTTTAATGAAGTCCTGTCCCAACAGGATTTTTTGAAAGGGAAGTTGCGAGCTTCCCTTTTTTGCTGATTCGTGGGTTGTTCGTTTATTCCATATTTTATCGTTTTGAAAGGATTACTTTCCGCTTGCTGAATGACGAATCATCCATCCGGATGCCGGGAATGATCCGATAGGTGATCGGAGAGCTGTACGAAAGAAGTTCCAGCGCTTCTTCGAGCGACTCTTTTTTGAAAGTGGCCGTGAAAATATAACCGCTTCGGGCCAATTCGTCATCAAAGGTAACCTCTGCATTATACCACCGTCCAAGCCTCACGGCAACATCATGGATATCATCATTTTTCAGGATCAGCATCCCATCGATCCAGGCTAAATATTTACCGCCTTCTGTTCTTTGGATCCTGTATCCCTTTTCATTCCTGTCCATGATCATCGTTTCCTTTTCTCCTAGCGGAACCGTCTGCACCCGGGTCCCGTCCTTTCCGATCAGCAGCGAAACTTTTCCATGCTCCAGATAAGTCAATATTTCTTTTTCGTCCGGGTAACAGGAAATATTAAAACTGGTGCCGGTCGCTTTGACCTTATACCCGTCCAGATCCACATAAAAAGGATGTTCACGATCTGCACTCACCTGGAAATAAGCTTCACCGGTCAATCTGACTTCCCGGGATTTGCCGGTGAATCTTTCCGGATAGATCAACTTGCTCCCGGAATTCAGCCATACCTTCGTGCCGTCCGGCAGCAGGATTTGGGACCGGATGCCAAAAGCGGTTTCCGTGCTCTTCATGATTCCGCTCTCGTGCCTGCTGCCAGGCAAATCAAAGAGAGACCATGCCGTATAAATAAGAAGGGGTATGATCAGAATGGCCGCGATCCTTTGGAAATTCAGGAGCACGCGGCTGATTGTCCTGTCCCTCTTCAGCTTTTTCCTGACCGTCAGCAAGTCTCTGCCTGTCTCGATCTTCTTCATGGCAACCAACCGGTCCGCATACCGGAACAGTTTGATGATCTCATTATATTCAGAAATGTGATCCGGAGATAAATCAAGCCATGCCTGCAATTCTTCCTGCTGCTGCCTGTTCAGCTTGTTACGATAGACCAGCTCAATGAATGGGTATATGAAATCGCTGTTTTCCATTTTTGAGATCTGTATATACAGAGAGACGTCATTTTCGGGATTACCCCCTACGCGATTTCAAAAAATCAGTCAGGAATTATTTCAGGAGACAAAAAAGAGTCAGCAATGGCAGGTAATCCTTTAATTCTTCCTTTAAAATACGGATGGCTTTAGTCATCTGATTCTCGACCGT
>CAZOYZ010000078.1:9042-14841 GCA_964584045.1 uncultured Prolixibacteraceae bacterium
GAATACAAAGTTTCACCAAACAACATTCCACTTCTGAAACAATAATTTTGGTCTGATTGGTTATAAGTTATTCAGAAAAACACAGCTGCTTATCTCTCCAGCAAGGACTTGATTATAAACAGGTCCAGTTCTTCGTAATCCCGCTCGGCAATGCATTTTTCCATGAACGCTTCATCCAGGCCCCTGGAGATTTCAAGTAATTTCAGGAAGACCTCCCGGCTGTTCCTCAGGTGTTTGGTGGCGACTTCATCCTTTTGGGTACGCATGGCCTTCACATCGAGACCAACCCATTCCCCGTTCTGCCCGTAATTGTGTTTGTCCAGGATCCTGACCTGATTTAATGCTCTCCGGAGATCGACCGAACCAAACGATTTATCCTGATCAAACTTCAATCCGTTCTGGTCGTTCAGATGGACGGTCCACAGTTTATTGAAAGCCAGGGCATATCCCATTTCATCGGACGGATCAAGTCCGGCAAGAATGGCATGGGCGCTTTCAATATTGACCCCCACACGCCGGGGATCCGTGCACAGCAAACCTAACGCAAGGGCATGACCCGTTGTCGGGATGTAAGCGTGATCCATTGGTTCATTGGGTTTTGGTTCAATACAAACCCTTATTTTCGGATCATATCCCAACATCGTATTGATGGCCTCCACGATCCTTCCGGTAGCCACTTTACTGTCTTTCGCCTCGCGGATGTAAGACCCTTCCCTGGCCAGCCATAATACCAGCAGGTCTGTCCCCAGTGCCTGGGCTATATCGATCGACCGTTTGCTGCGCTCAATGGCATATTCCCTGCATTTGGCATCGTTGGAGGTATATCCGCCGTCGATGGTCCGTTCATCCTCCCACAGTCTTGGCGCGACAAATTCTGCACTTAACCCATTGTCGTCCAGAACTTTTTTCAGTTCAGACGCCTGGGCGATGATCTGCTGCGGACTGAGGTTGTTCATGCCGGGGACGGCGTCATCATCGTGAAACTGTACCCCGTCGAATCCCAAACCCTTGTATAAGCTTAACTTTTCGCGGAAACTTTTCGATTTCCGCACTGCCGGACCAAACGGGTCTGCCCCCTCATGGATATTCCACGGTCCAAAAGTAAATCTGAATATTCCAGCCATAATGATTAATTAGTTAATGATTAGTATCGCTTTCAATTTGTTTTGTGAAATTAACCTCTCCCCTGGGATCCATGAAACCATGTTAACTGAGTATGATTTTTTGACAATATGATTCAGATCCGAAAAAAGCCAACGATTATTTTCCATCTGTCAGACAGAGTCTTCTGAAATCCTTCGGGGTAATCGCATTTGTTTCTTTAAAGATCCGGTTGAAGTAGGTCAGGTTATTAAAGCCGCACTGAAGACAAATGTCATTGATCTTTAAATCCGAACTGATGAGTAATTTTTGAGCATTTGAGATCCTGATCTCATTCACGTACCGGGTGAACGTTTTTTCCGTTCTGTTCCTGAAATACCTGGAAAAGGAAGCTGTCCCCATGCCTGATAATTCAACGGCATCCTTAAAAACCGTTCCGCTGGCGAAATTGGCTTCTACGTGACTGAATATCTCACCGATCAATTTGTCATTTAGCCGGTAATAATATTTTTTTACCCATTTGGCCGATAATAATTTATAATCTTCACATTTTGACAAATAGTCCAGGATGGTAAGCAGGTCCAATACACTTTTTAATCCTTCGTGAAAGGACAGCTTCCTTATCAACGCGACCACTTCCTTCGAGGGACTATACAACTGGATGCCGGCTTCTGCATTAGCCAGGAGTTTATTTAACAGTATTGCTTCTTTTCTTTCCAGGAATGAATTACCCAGAAATTCTTTTTTAAAAAGGATAATGGTCGCTTTTGCCTTTTTCTTATCCGTATCCCGGGTTTTCAGGTTTTTAAAACAATGAACTAACCTGGGGGCGAACATAAACAGGTTACCCGGTCCAAAATTAACGATATTGTTCCCCACATACAGTCTCCCGTTGCTTTGTTCAATATAAGCAATCTCATACTCATGATGATAGTGTCTTGGCGAGGTAAAATAATCCTGTTTGTAATGCTTGGTGAGGAAGGTGATATTTTCGTGAGAAGCCAGTTTTTCTTCATTGATTTCCATTCCGTTCTGTTTTGGATTAACTATCTCCAAATATAAACTTAATTATCCCAAACAAATACTCGATTAACCCGGATTCTTTAAAAAAAACTACCAGTATAGTTTTGCAATACATGAATGGATAGAAACGATTTTTCAAGAACATTAAAAAAAATCAATATGAGAAATAATGAGAAATTAGCGATCGATGGAGGAAAGAAAGCAAAAATAACTCCAAATATCCCCATGTACCCGGGCGGACTGGAGATTGGCGAAGAAGAAAAAAAGGCGGTGATGCAGGTACTGGACGATAAGTACCTGTTCCGGTATTACGGGCCTTCCAATGTGGAGTCGAAAGTAAAGTTATTCGAAGAAGAGCTTTCAGCAAAAATTGGTGTGAACCATACGCTGGCTACCAACTCCTGTACCTCTGCGCTCATCTCATCCTTGGTGGCATTAGGTGTCGGGCCGGGCGACGAAGTCATTGTTCCGGGTTACACTTTTTTTGCCTCGTGTGCAGCCATCGTTGCAGCCAGGGCGGTTCCCGTCATTGCCGAAGTAGACGATTCGCTGACATTGGATCCCGACGATGTTGAAAAGAAGATCACTGCCAGAACAAAGGCGATCATCACCGTGCACATGCGGGGAGTACCCTGTAATATGGATCGCATCCGTGCAATTGCCCAAAAGCATAATCTGAAGGTTTTGGAAGATGTGGCGCAGTCAACAGGCGGATCTTATAAAGGTAAACGCCTGGGAAGCCTCGGCGATCTCGGCGCTTTCAGTTTTCAGTATCACAAGATCATCACTGCCGGGGAAGGCGGCGCGGTTACGACCAGCGATTTGATGCTTTACGAAAGGGCAATGTCGTATCACGATACGGCAGCCTGCTGGCGGCCGGGCGGGCCTGAAAAAAGGTTTGCAAAAGCCCGTTATAACGGCGAACTCTTTCCCGGCGTCAATTACCGGATGAATGAAATATCAGGCGCGATCTTAAGGGTGCAACTTCAACGGCTCGAAGGCTTGCTGGCAAAAATGAGAGAGAACAAAGCAAGGATCAAAAATGCGGTTGCCGGCATAAACGGGATCGAATTCAGAAGGCTGAATGATGCTGAAGGCGATACCGGGATCGTTCTGATCATGTTCCTGCCCAACCCGGAAATCACCGGCAAATTTGCCGACGCGCTCAAAGCCGAAGGAATAGCGGCTTCCTCCATGCATAACAAAAGTGTTCCCGACTGGCACGTTTACAGTCACTGGGACATGATCCTGAATAAATGGACGGCCACGGAGGAAGGGTGCCCGTATACCTGCCCTTATTACACTTCAAAAGGAGGCAAGGTAGAATATAGCCCTGATATGAACCCCAATACGCTGGGATATCTCCGCAGATCGCTGCATATCGATATCCCGCCGCAGATGACCGCTGACGATTGCGACATGATCGCCGACGGAATCATTAAAGTTGCAAATGCTTATCTTTAAACCAAAATCCTATGCCAAAGATTGACTTATGTATCGATCCCTTATTCCCCGGTGACAATTCGTCCGATAAAATAAGGAAGGTAGCAGCCCTGGGGTATCAGGCTGTCGAGTTCTGGTTCTGGGATCACGAATTCGACGGAAAAGACCTTATTCCCACGCCGAAAAACATTGACGAGATTGCTTCAATCGTATCGGATTTGGGTATTCAGGTCAATGATATCGTGGTTAATTCCTCCGACGGAGCCATCGGAGGCTCATTGACCAACATCAAAAACAAGGATCAATACCTTGCCCGGCTGGAAGGAACCATTGCCGTCGCAAAGAAGTTGCATTGCAGCAAACTGATTACCTGTACCGGGAACATCACGGACGGCATCCCGATGGAAGCGCAGATGGAATCGGTCATCCTCCTGCTGACTGAAGCCGGCAAAATTGCTGAAAGGGAGGGAATGACCCTTCTTCTGGAAGCATTGAATTCGGCCATCGACCACCCTGGGTATTTCCTCACCTCTTCGAAAACCGGGTTTGACATCGTTAAACAGATCAACAGCCCTGGCTTAAAATTGTTATTCGATATTTACCACATGCAGGTCATGGAAGGGGATCTGGTCAATTCGATCAGGAATAATATCGGGTACATCGGTCATTTCCACGCCGCGAACCTTCCGGGAAGGAACGAGCTTTATTCCGGGGAGATCAATTACCGCTTTGTGCTCAATGAAATTGACAAAACCGGGTATGAGGGTTACGTGGGACTGGAATACTTTCCGGTTGGCAATTCGGCTAGCTCGTTGAAAAAAACGCAGGAATTCCTAAGTTCAACAGGAACAAACCTTTGAAAATCTGGGCAATGGACAAACCGGGAAGTGATCCTCAAAACCATTCACCTCGTTTAAAGCGGGCATTAGGCTTATGGGACCTGATATTCTACGGGATCGTCGTCATCACCATCACGGCTCCTTTGCCTATTTTCGGCATTATCAGCAACCAGGCCAAAGGGCATGTGGTCACCAGCATCCTGATCGCCATGGTCGCGATGTTATTCACCGCGATCAGTTACGGACGCATGGCCGGCGTGTTCCCTTTGGCGGGTTCCGCGTTTTCGTATGTCGGGCGCTCGATACATCCTGCCGCGGGATTCCTGACCGGATGGGGGATGGTGATGGATTACATGCTCAATCCGATCCTTTGTTCCATCTTCTGCAGCAAGGCGATGATGAATATCCTGCCCGGGATCCCCTATGCCGTGTTTGCCGTATTTTTCGCCCTGCTTTTCACCGCGCTGAACCTAAGGGGGATAAAGACAAATGCCCGGAATAACCGGATCCTGATCATCATCCTGAGTATCGTGGTACTGATCTTTCTCGCCTACGCGATCCGGTACCTGTTGAAACTGCCGGATCTCACAGCCGGTGACTTTGTTAAACCATTTTATGATCCTGAAACGTTTTCATTCTCGACCGTCCTTTCGGGAACTGCCATCGCCGCGCTGACCTACATTGGATTTGACGGGATTTCAACCCTGTCGGAGGAAGTAAAAAATCCGCGGCGGAACATCCTGCTTGCCACGGTGCTGACCTGCCTGTTCACGGGAATTATTGCATCAGTCGAAGTGTACGTGGCACAGCTTGTCTGGGGAGAATGGGGTAACTTCCCCGATATCGACACCGCTTTCGTGTTCGTGGCGAAGAAAGCCGGAGGCACTTTCCTTTTTCATCTGATCAATATCAGCCTGCTGGTCTCTGCGCTCGGTGCAGGCATCGGGTCCATGCTTGGCGCCGCGCGCCTGTTATACGGGATGGGGCGGGAAAACGCGTTGCCCCGGAAATTTTTCGGAAAAGTTGACTCTAAAAGGTTTATCCCGCAAAACAACGTCCTCTTCGTGGGGGCGGTTACGCTGGTCGGCGTTTTCGTCCTTAACTTTCAACTGACGGCAGAGATGCTCAACTTTGGGGCATTCATCGCGTTTATGGGCGTTAACCTGTCGGTATTCTTTCACTTTTTCATCAAAGAAAAAAGCAGGAAATTCATTCATCTGATACCTCCGGTCATTGGGTTCCTGTTTTGCTTTTTCATCTGGATCAATTTGGGCACCCACGCAAAGATTGCCGGAAGCATCTGGATCCTGGCGGGAATGGTCGCCGGGTTCATCAAAACAAAAGGGTTCCGCCAGCAGATTTTTTCCTTCGACACCCCCGTCGACGAATAAAA
>CAZOYZ010000079.1:0-14742 GCA_964584045.1 uncultured Prolixibacteraceae bacterium
GTCCGGTCTCCTGTTTTTGGGCCGGAGCGGAGCATGAAACAGCAGCCAGTCCAACCGTGAAACAGGTCATTGCATTGGTAATCTTCTTCTTCATTTCTTATTCAGTTAAGTTTCTCCGATTCTGAAATATAGCCATTTTTGTCTTTTCTCTCAACAACCCAGACCGGATTTGAAAAAGCCGCATACTCTTTCCCGTTCTTGGCTGCACCGTCTGTCTGAACGGTAACCATACACCCGATCATAGCCCTGAAAAAATCTCCGGGTTGAGCAAATTTAACCACTTTAGCTGAAAAAACAGTATGACCCGTACGTAACCATTCTTGTTCAATTTGACCGTTTTTAATTAATGTCACCCGGGTTATCAGATACTCGTTATTCGAATCGCCTGATATTCTGATCGATACATTTTTACCTCCTGCGGGGACTTCAAGGTCGCTTCCCATTATTTTTTCATCTACCGTAAACTGAATGGATGGCCCGTTGGTCCCATAGGCATAGCCGTTTGCGAGAGAATTCAGATAATCCTCCTTTGTAAAATGAGGCAACCAGATCACCGTCCATAAATCGTCGATCTGGTGATCATTGTGCGCATCAGCATTGGCGATCCCAACCAATCGCCGGCCAAGCCGGTTCAGTTCATCCCATTTTTTGACCGAATTCCTGGTCGGCGTCCATACTCCCCCCTCGTTACAAAACACATTGTAGTCCGCTCCGTTCCATATTTCGATTCCGCTGTATCCGGGTGCATCCCAATCCCTATAGTTATACGGTGTATTATAAGGGTGGGCGATGAATGCCAGTCCTCCCTGTGCACGGCATTCCCTGAACACTTCCTGTGGCTGCTTGTGGTTATGATCGATGAATTCACTGATCCCGATCGCCAGCAGATGACCTTCGTTCGGAGGATTTGTGCTTTTATTATAGGAGACTTCATCGCCATAAACCGACAGGAATCCGTCCCGGTTATTCTTCAGGATCTCCTCCTCCATGTGTGGTATTTCGTCTGCAGTGACCCGGGTTGAATGATCTGTGCTGACCAGAATGCTAAAACCGCGATCAACCGCATATCCGACATTCTGCGTAATGGTTTGACGACCATCACTCCATATGCTGTGGGTATGCTGCTGCGCTTTATACCATCCTGCAGGATATTGGTCGGGCAATCCTGTTCTGACCGGCAATGAAACCTTCCTGATCCTGATAGCCAGATCTTTCTTCACTTTGCCAACCGGACATATTAACCCCCCATGACTGCTCTCAAGCAACCGTTGCCCTGTATATTCGCCGGTAGACGGGTCAAAGAAAACAACTTCGTATCTCCCGTCTGTTAGTCCGGCTACGTCAATCTGAATATCATCTGCAGCGGCGGCCTCCTTCGCAAGGATCGTTTGATATAACTCCGTATACGTCTGATTTTTTAAATATACAATGGCTTCATCCGAACTGTCGCAGATCATGCCGCTGACAGCAAGTGAACCGCTGGGATCGGAAGTATTCAGAATAAAATAGATCCAGCCAATCCGGATAAAGTCGTCGCCTTCACAATCGATCGAAATCCTGTTCTTTCCTTTTTTCAAGGGTATAGAGAGATATTCTTCCTTTTTGGTCTTTAGCTTGACTTCCGTAAACTCCTCATAATTCCATTCGATGGAGGGGCCTGCTTCACCGTTTACAGAAGATACCAGTTTGTGGTGGCCTGCCGGCACAATTTTAACCCGGATCAGCATCTCGCCGCCCTCGGGAGCGTGAATCCCGAATGTCGGCGGATTACGGAGTGAATCATTTTTCCGGCCGTAAAGCATGTGCCCCTGCCAGCCTGAACCTGCAGCAAATCCTTCCAAAAACTGGCTGGATTCGTCATTTTTGATATGGAACACATTTTGACGTGCCTTCACTCCTGAACTTGGGATGTCACCATATCCTTTTATTTCGATGACTTTTTGAAATGTTTTTCCCTCAACGGCGTCGGGTGCTGTCGTTTTTACATGAAAAGGCTTCCATACTTTCTTATGTAACGGTATATCCGACACAAAATTCAGGATACTTTTAAAAGCCGGCCAGGAACCGGACTCGTCTACCATCCAGTGAGGCCAGATCATCCGCGCGGCATTTCCGAGAAAAAGCCCTTCCCATAACTGATCCTGCAAGGCCGATCTGAACCACTCGATATTGGTCGTGTAATAACATTCCTGTGTGACTCCGGGTTTTGATGTTTCCTTTGATTTGCCAAACATGGCATAGTCCATGTACCTGTCAACTTCATGACCAAAGTTGGAGCCAAATATGATCGGTCTCCAGCCATCAAAAACGGTATGAGTATAGTCATGAAGATCTTTTGAATAGTCTACCTGTTCCGGGGTCGGATTGGACATATCATTCCATTGATTCAACGACCACATGCTGGTGCTGTATCCCCATCTGGCAGCAATGTACCGTAATTTCTTTTTATACAATCGCCTGACTTCCGGACTGCTCCAGTACTCTTCAGGTGTCGCAACCGGTCCGCCGTTCCTGACATTATAGGGATTAAAGCCCCAGCAGTTATATTGACCTCCCGGATCATGTTCCTGGTTATCTTCCAGGGTAAGTTGAATCCTCAGATCGATCTTCTCAGCCATTTCAAAGATCCGGTCCAGGTTAGACGAAAGCGCCTGATTGTAAAAGTTGATCCCTCCATAAGTATGCGACTGCGGATGTTCAGGATCTGGTGTCCATTCCAGCCACCGCCAATGGCAGATCCAAATCCTGGTCGACGAGCAGTTCCCTTTGGCTTTATCAAAATAATATTCAAAGCTTTGACTCGCGGGGTTTTTCTCTCTGGTGCCAATCACCGCGTGAATATTGCTCCCGCTTCCGTAAAATAAACTCCCGTCACCGCTGTTCTCGAAATACCGTGGGTTGGCTTCAGCTACCCGGACGTATCCCTTTGACCCGGAAGCGATGATCTTAAAAGCACGGTGTTTTGTTTTGGCGGTCCGCCCTCTCGAGTCCTTTGCTGTAATGTAAAACTGGTAATCGCCCGTCACCCCGCTTGAAAACCGGATTTTCCATCCGGATTCATTCATCTCATCGTAATAGTTTGAAAGATACGTATTCGTCGTTTTGTTATTGACCGGCTCATAACGATCATAGAAAAAGCCCGGAATTGTCACAGTCGTTCCATCCGGGCAGATAAAATGACCTTCCACATTAATGTCGTCAGGATCAAAGGGATTTTTGTACGTGGCGTCAAGATGAAAGGAGACCTCAAATTTACGAAAGGCTCCCACCGGTTCATGAGGACAGGCCACTTCGCTGATCACCGGCACGGCAGACGAACTGCAGGCATACCGGGCCTTGATTTCCCGGATCAGATCAGTAACCTCACCGGCATTCACCGGGAATGCAGCTATCGTAGCAATCAACAGGAATAAAATTTGAACGGGAAGCAGGAAGTTCTTGTTCCCAGTTCCGGATTGTCTGAAGGGCCTTGTCACCCTTTTTATTTGAAAGATCATACACTGGTTTTACTGAAAAATTCTTACTGCCGGTCTGTGGTTAGCAAACCTCGTCCACTGTCCGGGGTAGGCTTCAACAAATCTTAATCGAAGCTCATTTGAGCTTTCTGAAGGTCTTCCTTAAAAAGGAAAGTTCCTGAATTTCACATGCGCAGAAGTTATCTATTCCTGATAATCCGGGCTATTGGGAACAAGCCCCGTGCTTCCCAGAAAGTCCAGGCAGGCGGCTTTTACGTCATAAGTGCGGCCTTCTGTTCGATGCACGTACTCAATGGTTTTCACAAACGGCTCTTTCCTGTCCGTATAGAGCAGGTAGTTGATGGTCATCAAAGCCAGGTCCTTGTTTTCTTCAGTAGAATAACGTTCCAGATTTTCGCGGGCAAGCTGATTGTCAAATTCCTGATAAGCAATAGCCGATGCAGTAACGGCAACCGGGAGATAATCATCCTGCATCGCCTGAACAATTTCCCTGGCGTGTGGTTTCAGATCTTCCGGGCCTTGCGATCGAAGTCCGGTGATGGCCCAGTACCGGACGATCTTATCCGGATCGCCAAGAAGCTTAATCTGTTTTTCCGTTGTTTCTCTATCCCTGAATCCGGATAAGAACGCGGCTTCCAGGATCCTGGTCAGCGGATAATTTTTTTCATTCATCCGGAACTCAAAAGCGGTTGTCGTGTCGCTCAGCAATCCGATCTCGTATTCAGGGAGAAACATGACATCCCGGGATTCCAGGACTTCTGTTCTTAAAAGCTCCCTCATCTGCAATAAAACCGTCCGGTAAGCGGGATCGCCGGCCAGGTTCTTTGTTTCCCAAGGGTCATTTTCAGTGTCGAAAAGGAATTCGGGAGGCCGTTCTTCAAAAAGGCTTTTCTGTAACGAATCCAGTTTCCCATCGGCCAGGTCTTTTCGCATTTGCTGTTTGATCTCGCCAATTTCCATGTAGCGGATGTACCGGACCTGGGGCATAAAAGGCATAAAGTTGCGGGAATAGACATATTTCCCGTCGGTGACGGTCCTGACCATATCGATCCCGTTATCTGACCGGTCGGATGAGAGGGTGAGGTGACCGGCAGGTTTACTCCTCTCTTTTCCGATCAGTTTCCGGCCTCTCATCTGTTCCGGTGTTTGTCCTCCGGCCAGGCTGATCAAAGTTGGAGCCAGGTCTGTGAAATCGACCAGTTCATCCGTCACGACACCTCCTGTTCCCCAGGGGGATAAATGCTTGTACATCTCCGGGAACCATACGATGAACGGCACCCGGTATCCCAGGTTGATCCCGTTGGTCTTCCCTCTTGGTATCCCTTCACCGTGATCACCGTAAAAGAAAATGATGGTGCTGTCTTTCAAATGATCCTTTTCCAGTCGCTCCAGCAGTTTTCCGATCTCTTGATCCGTTAACTTGATTGAATTATACACCCGGGCAAACTGCTTTCGCATTTCAGGGCTGTCGTTGTAAAACGGCGGCATCGTAAAACCATCGTCTCCGATACGTTCGTCTTCAGGAAGTTTTGCCAGCACATGCTCCTGATACCAGGCATAAGACTCGGTCATCGTCCTGGACTGATGGGAATCCATAAAATTAAAGACGGCAAAAAAGGGCTGACCGGGTTTACGGCCCCACCAGCCGGCCTCACCTGAACTCTCGTTCCAGGTCTCGCTGATGAACTGCGGCTCGTTGGCAACATTATAATCCGTCTTTTGATGATTAGCCGTATAATAGCCTGCCTGCTGTAAATAATACGGAAACCCTTTTATAAACTCCGGTACCGGGTATTTGCTCCGGTGGTTCCCTGTTCCGGACTGATAAGTCTTTACTCCTGTTATGATGGCGGTACGGCTGGGGGAACACACCGTTCCGGTTGAAAAAGCATTGGTAAACCGGACCCCTTCGCGGGCCAGCCGGTCGATCTCAGGCGTCCGGGCATCCCGATTACCGTAGCATCCGATAAACTGCGGTGAGGTATCTTCGATCGTGATCCAAAGGATGTTAGGCTTGGGCTGAATCGGATCAGGAGATGCACATCCCAACACGACACTTCCCAAAACAAGTGATTGTATTACAGGTCTAGTCTTCATTCTCTGATTTATGAATTAAAATAACGTTTCCGGTTTCTCATTTCCAATCAGCCCGGTTCGCCGATGGCGGACGGGCTGATTGGAATGATCAGTCCCATTCCACTAATTTACATTCAAATGCATTCAGGCTATATTCCGTTCCGTTGACTTGTATCGTATGTCTCTGGCTTTTCTTGTTCACCAGGAACACTTTTGTGTGGTGAGCCAGTGCATCAATTACTTCACCATCAGAAATGTTGACCTCACACAGATCTGTTCCCGGAGCAAACTGTTCATGAATAATTTTCAGAGAATGATACCAGGGTTTCGGCTGTGCGCCGTCTGCAGTCTCCGTTCCGGTCATCAATCCTCCTGCAGGCGGGTTCGGTTCTCCCAGTCCGATCGGGCTCCATAACCAGGCTGATGTATAGCCCGAGCGTACCAGTTCAAAGGTGCCTGCCGTTTTAAACGCAGCCATTTCCTGTTCTCCTGCCGTCTCGTCGTCGCCGACGCGCAAATAGGTTTCAGTAACATAAACCGGCAGCGATGTTCCTGTAGCTCCGGCGTCATTACGAATATAATCCATCATATCGTACCACTTTTGCTGACGTTTAAAGATACCTGTTTTTTCACCGCCGGCGGCATTCCGGCTACCCCCGTCAAAGGCGATAAAATCGGATCTGACGGCATTTTTCACAAACGAATCGAGCATATCGATCGCCGCCATGCGAAATTCACCATACGGCTTACCGGATAAAGGATGACCGGCAGGGACTGTTGAATTATCGGCCGCAGCCTGTGTTCTCACTGCCGTATAGGGTCCGCCGAATTTTAGCTCCGCGGGGTTAATCCCTGCAGTTGTGGCTGCTGCTTCCATGACGCCTACCCAACGATTGTACAGATACATGTAGCCATGATCGGCATAATCACCCGGTGTGCCCGGATAGGTACCGCTGTCCCACAAATTGGGCTGACGGTCATACCGGTTATAGTAACCTTTTGATTCGTTACCAAACACCCAGATCCGAACGTTATACGGCGCTACCAGGTAGCGCCGTGCGATGGCATCAACATATGCATCGAAAGCGGCCATTCTTGAAGTCAGAATCCGTCCGTCATCACTAAACTGATCTGAGCTGGTCAGCAATGTGGTCGTTCCGTCTTTGTTCAGTACTCCTCTCATCCACCATGGAAAACCATAGAGAATGACCGCTTTTTCGCCGCCGATTTCGTTAAACACATTCATCTGCCCGTCCAGTGTGCCCCAGTTCCAGGGTTCAGGATCTTCGGGCTGCGGCCACGGCGACAACACGCCGAAACCATGTACATGGGTCGCGTTCATGCCAATGGCTCCGGCCACCAGTGTTTTGGCTTTAGCCTGCGCAGCCGGATTGTTGCCTCCTCCGCGGAGGGTGTAGTCAACGTGCGACAATCCGGTGATAAACCGGCTCGTACCTATGACATTCCCGGCAATGGTGACTGTTACGTCGCTCGTCCCTGACGGATCACCATCATTCGGGTCAGGCTCACCGGGTGAATTCTTCTCACAAGCCGGAACGATGGTGATGATCAAAAGCAAAAGCAATAATTTCTTCATCGAAGTTCTAATACCCGGGGTTCTCAACAAGATTTGGGTTCTCTGCAAGCCGGCTCAGCCTGATTGGAAGATAATAGTTCCGTTCGGCAAACGTGCGGATCTGTTTGAAATCACCGTCCTTTAATTTCAGGGTATACTTATCTTCGTCAATATTATACACCCAGTCCACGCCGTGGAATCCTTTCCCATTGAGCTCGTCCACGGCAATTCTCCAGCGGCGGAGATCCCAGTAACGATGTTCTTCATTGAACAGTTCGACAAAACGCTCGTTCCGGACATCCTCAAGTGTTAAGGCATTTTTCGCCGGCATTCCGGCGCGGTCGCGGATCACATTGATCAATCGTTCTGCTTCGTCAGTATCGCCGGTCTCGAATGCAGCTTCGGCCGCATTCAGATACATTTCTCCGGTGCGAAATACAATCCAGTCGGTTTCATCTTCTCCTAAAATGGGTAGTTTAATAGCTTCATTCACCCTTTTCCGGACAAGAAATCCGGTACCGATCCGGTCTCTCTGACGGGCTTCTGCCGGCCAATCGGAACCAGCGGGGATCGTCCCGATCGTTTTCGTATGGAAATAGACCTTACCTCCCTGCCAGGGCATTTCCGGGTAATAAGCTGTTGCCAGGAACCTGGGATCTTTATTCAGTACCAAATCATCCAGGTCAAATTTGACTTTCCCGTCAAGCTTACTCCAGTCCAGCTTCCCGGACGAACCGTCGCGGTATTCATATTTTTCGAACGACTCCAGGTATAACCGGTGATTGGAAGCCGCATAGGCCGCAAACGCGTCAGGAATACTGACAGAGTTCCATGAATGCACCTTCATCAGATTCAGATCGAAAACTTCAGCGAAGATGACTTCCGAATTCCTGTCTTTAGTAAAGATCTCACCGTAATTGGCCACGGGATCCGGATTTTCCCGGTATAACACGTGCTGACTGTTATTAATGACTTGCATCGCTGCATCGTATGCTTTCCGGTAATAATCGCCGGCTTCACCGGAGGGTATCCCCAATAGTCCGTCCAACTGGACAACGCCGTACTTAGCTATGCTTCCCGCGTATAACATGGCCCGGCTTTTTAATGCATAGGCAGCCCATTTCGTGGGACGGCCAAATTCATCGTCCGAATAGCTCTCCGGCAGAATGTTGACCAGTTCATCCATCTCGGAGGCAATAAAATCATAAACCTCTTTTTCGGAGTTACGGGGAACCTGTAGCTCTTCGATCGATTGATCAACGCTCTGTGGTTCGGTGATCAGGGGAATGCCTCCATAACGTTTCACCAGGTCGAAATAAATGAATGCTCTTAGCCAACGGGCCTCTGCCGATTTTTGTCTGATCAGGTCTTCCTCAAAAGTGGCTTCCTTCAAGATTTGCAGCACTTCATTGGCCGAGCGTATATTCGTATAAGGCCAGTATTCCAGATCGGCATGGGCCCCATTTTCATCGATGATCTTTACTGCCCCTTTAAACGGGTCCTGCCATGCAGCGAACACATTTAACTCCCCCGCCAATACGCCGAGATAGGCTTCGTTACGCTCCGTATTACTCCCCGCATAATTACTACCCTCTCTTTTCCCGGATTGAAAGCGGGTGAAGCGGTAAACCCGGTTCAAATAGGCATCAACCAATACAGGGTCATTTTTTACGGCTTCTTCCGAGATCCGGTTCGTCGGCTCGATGTCCAAAATGCTGTCACATCCGGTCATTCCGATGGATATCAAAGCCAGTAATATCATCGCATAAATAAATCGTTTCATCTTTTACTTGGTTTTAGGTTGTTATATCGTAAGTCTTAGTCCAAATGTCAATGTTTTAACAGGTGGATAATCCCGGTTATTCGCCACGGGGATCTCCGGATCGAACGATTTTTTCCAGATCCCCAGGTTGCTGATCGTGATCAGGTTTGTTCCACTGATATAGACGACACACTGGTTTATCCCTGACGGCCCAATCAGTTTTTGCGGTAGGTTATAGGAAATATTCAGATTCTTCAGCCTAAGGAAACGTGTATCATAATTCCAGAAATCAGAAGACTTGGCATTATTTGCGGTTCTTCCGTTTTGGGTAACCGGCGGCAGCTTGAAGTCATCCGGATTGGTGATATACTCATTACCTTCGTTGTCGACACCCAAAATGGCACGATACTCATAATGTTCTTTCAAAGGGATTCCTTCACTGTGAAACGGTGCCGCGGCCCGGTCGGTAAACGTCACCGAATAATCTGCCGCTCCCTGCCAAAGCATCCGGATGCTGAACCCTTTATAAGCTGCCCCCATATTCAGACTGTACATGATCTTGGGGAGACCACTCTTACCAATTACCTTTTCATCACGCCAGTCAATGTAATTATCCCCATTCAGGTCCTTGTACTTCAAGTCGCCCACTTTCAGTGTTTGATTCCCGTTCTGATCCTGATTGACGGGATAATCATCAATTTCCTGCTGATTCATGAAGAAACCGTTGGCAACATATCCCCATTGGCGGTCATCCCATTGACCCTCATCGACATTCCTGGCATTCCATAACCGGTTAAATTCCCGGGTCTCTTCATCCATATCGCCGGTTACAGGCAATACGTTCTCATCCAGTTCCACATATTTACCGCGTGCCCAGGAAAACATAGGCGAAACATCATATGAAAAATCGCCGATCTTATTCCGATGGCTCAGCGTGATCTCAAAACCCCGATTATCCCGTCTGTTCAGGTTCGTTTTGGGAAGGCTGGCTCCAAACGTGCTGGGAACCTGCGTAATAGGTTCAGCCAGTATATTTTCCCGCAGCCGGTAGAAGGCATCAATTTCAAAACCAAGCTTACCATCCCAAAAGCTACCGTCCAAACCGACGTTGCTGATTTTCATGGTTTCCCAGCTAATATCCGGATTGGCTAACCCGGCAGAATTAATCACGGGTGCCGGCGTTGTTCCAAAAATAAAGTAGTCGCCGGTAATGTTATACCCGGTAAGGTAGTCGAAAGAAGAAACGGCATCGTTCCCCAAAATACCGTACGATCCCCTTAATTTAAGGTTATCCAGCGCACTTAAACTCTCTTTCAGGAACGGCTCTTCTGAAATACGCCATCCTGCACTGACACTGGGAAAGTAACCCCAACGCCCTTCCTTCGGATATTCGGCCGATGCATCCGCCCGCATAGCGACTTCCAAAAGATACTTACCCATATAATCGTAATTCAGACGGCCAATCACGCTGGAACGCGCTGTTTTGTTCAAACTCTCCGAATTGTCTTTTCCTTCCTGTGAGGCATAGTTCAAATAAGGTGCCTCGAACGATAAAACGTCTTTCCGGTCCCCGCGTAAGGTCGTCTTCCTGGTTGTCCACGTTTCACTGGCAATCATTCCCTTAATGTAGTGATCACCCAGCTTCTTCTCATATTCCAGGGAAAAGAGAGGTAAAAGCCTGTTGGCTCGATCCGAATACACGGATATCGTATTCAGTCCTTCGATCCCCTGCTGTACCCAGGGATCCTGTCCTTCCTTTGCAGCTAAAGCGTCATAGTCCCAAACAGCAAAAGGCTTGGAAACATTTTTATCCCACGAAAAAATATCTTCATAGTTTAAACGCGCTTTTGCCGTCAGGCCTTTTATCATCGGGAATGAATACCGGAGTTCCATGCTGCCCCGAAGCAGGTTTTCCCGGTTTTCGATAAAGCCCGAATATTCCCTGAACGTCTGAAAGTAAGGTGTGCGGGCACCTCCGGCAAAGGCAGCCCTAGTGGGATCGGCTTCATGGACGATCGGGTAAACCGGCCTCGCGCTGTTCACCAAATTAAACACGTCAGAGACGTCAAAATTGGCCTTATCCAGTATGGTAGCGTAATAGGAAAAATCAACTGCAATTGCCAAATGATCGGTGATGGCAGCATCGATGTTCGACCGTATATTATATCTGTTAAAATCGTAATCTCCCGATTTGAAATTACTTTCCTGCCCTGTAAAACCGGCGGATACGAAGTATTTGATTTTGTCATTGCCACCCCTTGCACTCAAATTGTGCTGTTGCTGAGGTGTCCAGTTCCGGTACATGGCCTTGGCCCAGTCATATCCTTCATAATTACTGCCGTCTACCAGATTCGTGAGTGTTTTGGTCTCCGGATCATAATGAACGTGCCGGGGACTGTAATTATCCGGGTTTAGTCCTGCTTCGTGTAACATTTCCGCATACTCTCTGGCATTGACCTGTTCGGCCAAAAATGTAGGCTGGGTTATTGAAACAGAACCATGATAGGTGATTTGTGAAGCCTTTTCATTCCCCCTCTTTGTCGTGACCAGGATCACGCCATTCCCGGCCCTGGCTCCATAAACGGCTGCGGCAGCATCTTTCAGTACGCTAACCGATTCAACATCATTCGGATCGACCTGGGCCAGGGAGCTGTATACCCCATCAACAATCACCAAAGGGCTTCCAAAACCGCGGATATTAAGCGTCGTACCATCGGCACCCGGCAAACCGCTCGACTGACGTGTTACCAACCCGGCAACCTGGCCTTGTAAAAGTTCGGTGGTATTCGCCGCCGGACGCTGGATCATCTCCTCCGCTTTAACCGTACCAATCGATCCGGTCAGGGTCGCTTTTTTCTGAACACCATAACCAACAGCAACTACTTCCTGCAACCCGATGGACTCTTCTTCCATCACCACATTTACAACAGAATTGCCGTCTACACGATACTCCACGGTTTTCATACCCACAAACGAAAATAAAAGAGAAGCATTAGCCGGGACGTTTTTCAGGGTGTATCCTCCGTCAATATCGGTGATCGTTCCGGTCGTGGTACCCTTGATCACCACTGTCACGCCGGGGAGTACACCTCCCAACGTATCCGTGACTTTCCCGGTTACGTTTTTCGGCTGTTGAACATTCGCGGGTCTGTTGACATTCGAACCAGGAGATATGATAATATGCCTGTCGATGATTTTATAGGACATATTTTCACCCGAAAAAATGGCGTTCAGGATCTGCTCCACCGAACCGCTTTCAATATTCAGGTCGATCTTACGGTTCACATCAATCTGGCTGCTGTTGTACATGAAGGAATATTCTGACTGATCCTCAATCTGTTTTAAAACATCCTTCACGGTCATGTCCTGCACGTTCAGATTTAACCTGGTCTGCTGACTGTACACCGAAGCATAGCTCCCGGCCAGCCCTGCAATAAAAATCAGAATTCCAATTAGTTTCATTTTTAAAATTAAATTTCCCCGGACAGACCAATTCTTCAATAGTCTTCCCGGACTAAAGATTTTTTTCATAATTTTGTAAAGATTTGTTCAGCCTCCCGATGAACCGGGTTATGGGGGTAACCTTTTTCATCCGGCTGAGTTAATAAATTATCGATTCAGAGAAGGTTTGCCGGCTGGCAAGCCTTTTTTATGATTCAACTCCCGTGAATCCGGGAATCCTTGCTGTTATTCCCTGGATTCCCGCTTTCGCAGGAATGGATGTCTGTTAACTTTAGTCATCGCCAATTCTGTTTTTATGGTTTAGTAATCGTTACCTGTTTCCCTTCGATTTTATAGGTAATGGGTTTAAGCAGATTGATCAGTTCCAGCATTTCCCGCAGCGATTCGGCCTTCACTTTGAACGTGAACCGGTCGCTGTCCGTCAATTCAGGAGCAATTGCAATATTGACACCGTACCAGCGCTCCATGTTTTCCATGATCTCCTCCATCAATTTTTCTTCAAAGATCAATTCATCACGGGTCCAGGCCGACACCAGGTCCACATTCATTTCTCCAACCATCAGTTTGTTTTCATCTTTGTTAAATGTAGCGACTTCCCCCGGTTGAAGACGGGAGATCTCCCTCCCGTTTTGCTCAATTCCGATCTCACCGCTTTTAAGTCCTACTTCAATTGTTCGTTGGTGTTCGTAGGCTTTCACATTAAATGTTGTTCCGAAAACTTTCACATTCAACTGACCAGCCTCGACGACGAACTGTTTGTGACGATCTTTGTGAACATCAAAGTATCCCTCTCCTTCCAGTTCGACAATCCGGTCATGCTCATTAAAATTATTTTTATACCTGATCCGGGAGTCACCATTCAGCAGGACGACCGACCGGTCGGGAAGAACAACCCTGGACTTCTGACCAGCGGGTGAAATCACTTCCGTATATAAAGGATCTTTCCATTGGCCCAACTCGGTTCCAAACCAGACACTTAATAAAACTACAAGTATCACCGCTGCAATTTGGACTATCGGGCGAAACAGGAAGTGGTTCATTTTCAATGGTCGCTTTTCACGCCGGCTAAAGGGCAAACCTGTTCGGGTTTGCTTCTGGTCTATCGGATCGTTCTTTTTGGGAATGTGGATCTGCCTCCTGACCTTTTGCCAGGCCTTCTGCCGGTCGGGAGAAAAGCGTGGCGGGAATGTTCCGGTAAGTTGCCACAGACTACGGACGTCCAGATAGGTTTTCTTATTCTCTTCCGATCCGTTCAGCCATTCTCCGATTTCTGCATCATATTCCTTGCCCTTTGAAGCGATATGCCGGATGATCTTATCTGTAGAAACTTCATTTTGCATAACAGAGTGCCTTTTCTTAAGTTAAGGCACTTCAGACAGGATCACCCCCCAAAGAAAATAAAAAAAATGATGAAGCCGAAGAAGTTTTGAGTCATAAGCAGCAGGAAATCAGACA
Organism: uncultured Prolixibacteraceae bacterium; assembly: GCA_964584045.1. Taxonomy (GTDB): domain Bacteria; phylum Bacteroidota; class Bacteroidia; order Bacteroidales; family Prolixibacteraceae; genus JBCFBK01. The sequence continues at coordinate 13,808 of CAZOYZ010000079.1, forward strand.
TAAGTATCAAAATACGAGACAAGAGAGGGGACGGGAAACCGGAACACGGAGACGGGAGAACGGAGCAACTAAAAATTGGCTATGCATAAAAATGAGTAACAAGGTTGGATGATGCCAAGACAACAGGGTAAAAAACGATAGAAAGAATAAAGATCTGATCGTAATAAGGCAGCAAGAACTCCTTTATTTTCCTTATCGCAATTGTCATCTGATTTTCGACCGTTTTTACGGTGATACCCAGCTCGGTCGCGATCTCATTGTTCGTCTTGTTCTGATCCCGGCTCAGGCACCAGATCGCCTTACATTTTGGCGGCAATATTTCGATGGCTTCTTCAATGATCCTTTTTAATTCCTCCAACTCCAAATATTCATCCGTACTGCCTGTAACAGGTTCCGATCCCGGGATTAACTCTTTGATGATCCGGTTTTGGTTCTTCAGATTCCTTAAATAATTCAGAGTTTTATTTTTTGACGCTGCGAACAAATAAGATTTTATGGAACCGGTCAGGTGCAGCGAATCCCTTTTTTCCCAGAAATAAACAAAGATGTCCTGTACGATCTCTTCCGAAAGCGCCTCATCCCGCAGATATCCATTGGCAAAATTACACAGGTCGTCATAATACGTGTCAAAAAAATATTTGAAGGCATACTCATCGCCCCCGATCATTTTCTGTAAAATAAAAGACTCCTCCCTGGCTCCGCTCTGTTTCATCCCTCATCTCCCGACTGAATACAACTGCGTCCAAAAAAATAAAAATTTATCCGATTCTGCAACTTTTAATATCAGAATTAATGACAAGGTACTCTCATGGAATAACCCATGACAGCGAATGTTCTATTGCCTCCTGTATGCAGGCTATCGATAAATGCATGTAGCCCGGATAAAGCCTGGCTCACATTTTCAAGGATTAAAATCAAACAAAAGTCTATAAAAG
>CAZOYZ010000080.1:0-5569 GCA_964584045.1 uncultured Prolixibacteraceae bacterium
CGAAGCGAACGTGTTTACTTCGGCGAATGCTTCCTTGACCAGTTCCTGGATAGGAACCTCAGATCGCGCCGCCAGGAAATTTGCCAGTCGTTCGTCTCCTAAAAGTTCCAGGTTGACATTATTGGCTTCTGTTACGCCGTCCGTATATAAAAACAGCCGTTCGCCGGGATTCAACCGAAGTGTTTTGGAACGGAAATCAAAGTCTTCTAAGACTCCCAGCGCCATTCCTCCTGTCATCTCTACCTCTTTGACTCCTGAACCGGAAACGACGTATGGCGGATTATGTCCTGCGCTGGCATAATCAACTTCGCCCGTCGAAATGTTCAGTATTCCGTAAAAAACGGTCACAAACATGGAGGAAACGTTATCCCTGCACAAAAGATTATTAACAAGTCCCAGACATTCGGGGGCTGAACTCCCCTTTATGCCGATAGCCCTGATCAGCGTCCGGGTGATGGCCATAAAGATAGCGGCGGGAATACCTTTACCCGATACGTCTCCGATCACAAACCCGAGGCGATTGGAGTCGATCAGAAAGAAATCGAAGAAATCGCCGCCGACTTCCTTTGCAGCGACCATCGATCCGAACACGTCAAAACTGGTAATGCCCGGAAATGCCGGATAGACCTTGGGCAGGATAGACTGCTGGATCTCACGTGCGGTATTCAGATCCTGCTGAATGGAGACCAGCTGATCGTGTTCGGCCATTGACCTGCGAATGAGGTTGATCTCCTCCAGGGTCTTATTGATCGTGATTTCAAGATCGTCGAAATTGACCGGCTTTGTGACGAAATCGAAGGCACCCCTGTTCATTGCTGTCCGGATGTTATCCATATCCCCGTACGCGGAAACGATGACGGTTTTCAAGCCGGGATTTTGAAGTTCTTTTAACTTTGTCAGCAATGTCAACCCGTCCATTTCAGGCATATTGATGTCGGACAGGACAATCCCGATTTCAGGATATTCAATGATCCTTGAAAGCGCTTCCAGTCCGTTCAGCGCAAAGACAAAATGATATTTTCCTTCGCGGATCTGACGGCGGAATTTTTGCCTGATCAAAGGTTCCAGATCAATTTCATCATCGACTACCAGGATTTTGACATTGTTTTGAAAATTAGCATCCATTTTAGTTCAAGCTTAGTTAAAAAAAAAATGTCCAAAACACCAACATCATGCAACTTTAGGAATAGTTAAGGTCAAGATGATATAAAAAAATATTGACAAATAACCATTTAACTGTTTGCAATCATGTTTTATGAACATACATTTGAAAATCGGTTCCTCAAAGATATCTTAAAAATTGAAAGTTTTTTTCGCTGGAATCGGAATATATACTAATTTCGGTTATTTTCTTCAACTATCTAAATCTATCGTATGGCAGCTTCAGCTTTTCGCTCCTTTGTCGCGCAAAATACTCCCCCCCGGCAAATCCATGCGAGCTTGACTTTGCTCTCGCTTACCCGTGTTTTCCACGCAAACCCTTTTCCTGGGATCAGGAGTTATGAAATAGATGAAAGCCATTTGTTTTTCGGAAGGGAATCTCAGGTAAAAGAGCTGATAGAGAAACTCAAGATCACCCGTTTTTTAGCGATTGTAGGTTCATCCGGCTGTGGAAAATCGTCTTTAATCAAGGCCGGACTGATCCCGGAACTACAGAAATTCAGGCCGGAAGCTTCGCAGGATTGGGAACTGTCTGTTCTGCGCCCGGGCGACGACCCGATCGGGAACCTGGCGAAAGCCATTGTGCCGGGAGCCGCAGATTGGGAGGCAATTTCGGAGGGGTTGCGGTCGGGGAAATATGAACTTGCAGAGCTAATCCGGGACTCCTGGCTTCATGGGAAGGCGAAACTTATTTTTATTGACCAGTTTGAGGAGCTGTTCAGGTTTACGAAAACCAGAATTTCAGAACGCAATACCGATGAAGCCGCAAAATTTATCGGTCTGATCTTAAAAGCTGCGGTGCAGCCGGAAATACCGGTCTTCATTGTTTTATCCATGCGAACGGATTTTCTGGACGATTGTACCGAGTTCAGGGGACTGAGCGAGATGATCAACAAAGGATATTACCTGGTTCCCCGGATGAATAATGAAGAGCGCAGGGAGGCCATTACCGGTCCGATCCGTTCAGCAGGTCAACAGATCACGGAGGAACTGGTAGACCTGTTGCTGAGGGATGTGGGGGATGATCCGGACCAGTTGCCGATCCTGCAGCATGCGCTGATGCGTACCTGGGACTATTGGAAGATCAATAAAACAGGCGATCAACCGATCGGGATCGGGCATTACCAGGCGATTGGCACGATGAAAGAGGCGCTGTCTGTCCACCTGGAAGAGATTTATGCCGAATTAAAGGATAACAGGAGCAAGTACGATGCTGAAAAACTGTTTAAAGCACTTACCGATATCACCAAAGAAAGCCGGGGAACACGGCGGCCAACTTCTCTGAAAGAGATCTGTACGCTTACCAATTCGCGGGAGGAAGACATCATCGGGGTGATTGATCATTTCAGGAAGCCCGGTTGTGCTTTTTTGATGCCTGCCGCACATATTCAACTCAATGGTGATTCGACGATCGATATTTCGCATGAGAGCATTATGCGTGTCTGGAACAGGCTGAAAAAATGGGTTGAGGAGGAGACCGAATCGGCGCAGTTGTATATGCGTCTGTCAAAGTCGGCCGAGTTATACCAGGAAGGGAAGGGCGGCCTGTGGGTCAATCCCGAGCTTCAGCTGGCCCTTCAGTGGAAGGAACAAACAAAACCGAACGCGACCTGGGCGATGCGGTACGATCCGGCTTTTGAGCGGGCCATTACGTTTCTTGAATATAGTAAAAAGCAACACCAACACGAAATCACCAAAAAAGAATATCAGCAGAAACGGAACCTGAAGCGTGCCCGCAGTTCTGCGGTTTTTCTGGGATTTGCGTCGGTGGTTTCCATTCTGTTCCTCATCATTTCGCTGAATCTGCGTTTTAAAGCTGAAGCGAGCAGCAAAGAAGCAAAGGAAAAGGAAAAATTGGCCGTTATTGAAAGCAAGAAGGCTGAAGAACAGCGAACGGAAGCGATCCTGCAGAAAAAAATCTCAGAGCAGCAGCAACAGATCGCTCAGCAGCAGGAGATGATCTCGGAACAGCAAAGGCAATACGCCGTGGAACAGCAGGGCATCGCGCAGGAGCAAAGGGGGGAAGCGATCGAACAACGAAAGCAGGCCGATATTTCCAGGCAGGAAGCCATCCTTTCCAGGGATGAAGCGCAATCGCAGCGTAAGGAGGCTCTTTCCCAGAAGCAGATCGCTGACCAGGAACGGATCAAGGCTGAAGAATCTGAACGGGTTGCCCGGAGGCTGCGCCTGCTGGCTACATCCAAGTCGCTGGCCATTCAGGCATTACAACTTAGTTCCACCCTGAAGGATGATTATCCGGCACTGCTGGCTGTCACTGCTTTGCAGCTTAACAGGAACCACGGAGGGAATGTCAATGATCCTGCGATTTACAGCGCTTTGTCCGCCATATCGAATGACCCTGTTAAATTAAGAGGTCATCACGATGCCGTCCGGTCTGCCACGTTGACCGGCGACGGAGCCACGCTGTTTTCCTGCGGGGATGACAACCACATTTTTCAATGGGATATGAAGGACCTGGCAAAGCCTGCGGTGGCGATACCTGTTCCAAAAGAACCAGCCGACGCGTTCAGATCGCTTGTCCTGACAAGGGATGATGAATGGCTGGTGGCAGGATCAAAAAGCGGGAAGATCCTGGTCTGGAGCCGGAATCACATCCTGCAGGCGCCCCGGGTATTCGAGGGGCATTCTTCCATTGTCAATGGATTGGTACGTGATCCCGGACAAAATAAATTTTATTCCTGCGGATCGGACGGATGCCTGCTGGCCTGGAGCTATGGGCATGAGCGTTTTGAAAAAGCAGTTCTTGACTCTGTTTCAGGAAATCTCCGTTGTCTTGCCGTAAATCCGCAGGGAACGCAGCTCGTTTACGGCACTGAAGGAGGCGATGTCAACTTAATCCAATTGAAAGAGCCAACAGTGAAACCGTTGAAGATTGCGAAAATCAACGATCCTGTTTTGTCGGTCGCATTTAACCATACCGGTGAAATCCTGGCCATCGGTACCCAAAACGGCGCCATCCATACCCTTTCTCCGGTAGCGTCAAACGGAAAACGTCAGATCTATATGGGGAGACACGTGTCGGGGGTGACCGGATTAGCATTCAATTCAGACAGCAAGGAACTGGCCTCGTCCGGATTCGACTGGTCGGTCCAATTGTCAGGATTCCCTTTGACGGAAGAAAGACCCGTCACCATCGAAAGCCACGAACTTTGGGTTTATGGAGTCCTTTTCACACCCGGCAACAAATCACTGGTCTCATTCAGCGCAGATAAAACATTGACTGTCGTATCCACTCAAAATGAAGATATGGCCAAAAAAATTAAAATGACATTAAAACGGAATCTGACCAGGGATGAATGGAATAAAATGGTGGGTGAGGATGTGCCTTATCAGAAAATAGTTGAAAACCTTCCTTAATAAGATGTATAACCTAACGACGACCGGCTTATGCTGAAAGTAAACAGATCTCCTTTAATTTTACCGTTGCTTGCCCTGTTGCTGATGTGTAGCACGATGTACAGCCAGGAATGCAATGATGTCACACTGGGTGAAGCACGTAAGCTCTATGAACTGGGAAAGTTCCCGGAGGTGGTCAGCAAATTGCAGTACTGCCTGGAAAACGGATTTAACCAAAAACAAAAGATCGAGGCGCACCGGTTGCTTGCCTTCTCTTACCTGGCAGTCGATTCGACTGCTTCGGCCTACCGGCATACCACGCATATCCTTCAGATCAATCCTTCCTACGAGGCCAATCTGTTTGACCCGCCTTCGTTTATCGAACTGGTAAACAGACTTAAGTCAGGAGGAGCACTGATGGTCACTTCTGTTTCAAAGAAGGCTGAAAATATTGACGAAGTGCCTGCAACCATTGTCGTGATCACCCGGCGGCAGATCAAGGAAAGGGGCTATCTCGACCTCGTTGAACTGCTGAAAGACGTTCCCGGATTTGATCTTTCCATGTTCTACGGTTCGGAATATGCCAATATATACCAGCGCGGTTTCCGTCAGAACAATACCGAAAAGACCCTTTTACTGATAGACGGTATGGAGGAAAATGACCTGTGGACAAACTGGGCGTATGTGGATCGTCAGTATCCGCTTTCAAATGTCGAGCAGGTTGAAATTATCTATGGCCCGGCATCAACGATGTACGGTCCCAATGCCTTCGCCGGTGTGATCAACGTCATTACCCGCAATTCACGAAATGCGATTAAACAACAAAATTCCGTTGGCGTTGATGCCAATGCCGGATACGGTACCTACAATACCCGGTTTGCCGACCTGAGTATTTCGGGGGCAAAACGCAATATCTCATTTACCCTGACGGGCAGGTTATTTTATTCGGATGAAATGGACCTTTCCGGTCAACGTTTCTTTGACTATGATCCCGTAGTATACGACGGGGTTAATTATAATTCATTGCTGGGGATCACAAGCAATGCCACAC
>CAZOYZ010000080.1:5669-14711 GCA_964584045.1 uncultured Prolixibacteraceae bacterium
GTGTCCGGACCAACGATGGCTTTGGCAGCGAGATCAGTCCGCGGTTTGCGGCAGTCTATACCCCGGGAAAATTTATTTTGAAAGCCATTTACTCAAGGGGTATTATGAATGTTTCAAACTGGACCAAATATTCCACTGCCGGTAACCGGATCGCCAACCCGGGGCTGAAAACGGAAAACATTAAAAATATTGAATTGAATGGTGCAGTAAGATTGAATAAGAATTTCAACGCCGACATTAACTTATATAAGGAATATATCAATGATGTGGTTGGAACGGTGCCTGTCCCCGGAGATGCTACAAAAACGCACAATGACAATATCGGGGAATTTGAAATAAAAGGAATTCAGGCTAACCTGAACTATCAGCTCAATTCATTTTCGGCATGGTTTAACTATACCTTCTGCGATCCCCGCCAGACTTATTCCGAATCAGGAGCTGTCGATAATCAGGTGGGTGATATCGCAAAGCATCAGTTTAATATCGGGGTGAATAAACTTTTTTATAAAAAACTGAATGTGAATTTAAGGACGAATTTCACCGGTGAGAGGAAAGTTGGTCCGGGAACTACGGTGCCGCTCAACTCTGCATCGTTTCCTTCAGTGGCCATCTTCAACGGTGCGGTGAGTTATTCCAATCCTGATCTGTTGAAGGGGGTCGAAGTTCAGGTGGTTTGTAATAACCTGCTGGATACGGAGTACTATCATCCCGGAACGAAGGCGGCAGATGGTGTAAACGCTCCCACCGAAATACTCCAGCGGGACAGGCATTTTGTGTTGTTGCTGAGGTATGTTTTTTAAGATTGCCGGATTATTGGATAGGAAGATTAAGAAGATGTATACGAAATTGGTTAATGAGGAATCCCTTTGGGGTGCGCTTTATGCTCCCGTAAACCCTAAAGCCGGATCGGAAGAAGGATTGCGGATCGCTGTTTTCGGAAGCACGAATGGCGGCGCTTTGGTGATCGACTACTTACAACGGTTTGAGCAGAGAAATCACGGGGCGATCAATCTTGTTGGCGTGGCGACAGACGACCCTGTTGATCCTGATACAAAAATTTCAGTGAACAAGCGTATCTGGAGGTATTATCGCACCGGCGAAATGATCTCATTGCGTGATAAGGTGATCGGACTATCAACCGGCGGAGGGGTACCTTGCTATACAGGGAGTGTTAAAACAGGCTATTTCAGGGAAATTTTAAAGCAATGGGATCCTGAGGTGATCATCATGTGCTGTTTCGGGCAGAAAGTCGATCCGTTTATCTTTAATTATCCTGACTTCGGGATGTACAACTTCCATCCTTCCGATCTTGCTTCCAATGTCGGCGAAGGGGCACAGCCTTTCCACGATACGTTGGATAACGGGCACACCACCTCGGTGATGACTGTGCATCTGGTGAATGAATGGATAGACCGCGGCCCTATTGTCGGGTGGTCGCCCAAGATCAATATTGCAAGGGCTGACGGCTCGTATCCGGAAAGTATACTCAGTCTTCAGGAAAAAATCCCGTCCGTTTGCGGCTGGCTTGCCATTGAATTGATCCTTGAAATTTTAAAGAAGAAGCATACAGGTGCAGAGGGAACGGTCGGGGTCATTCATTTCGACGAGCTGATCCCTGAGTCCATTAAACAGAGATTGTTGGAACCGGCGAATGATGATTTGTCCGACATGTATACCTTGCCGTTACACGATTTGATAAATTAAGAAAAATGGCAGCACCAAAATGGATTGTAAAATTATTTGATATCAGGCCTGAAGAATCCAGACCTGTACTTTATCTGATGGTCTTTTCTTTTTTCGTCGGGTTATCCATGACCTTTTACTTTGCCGCCTCGAATGCCATTTTCCTGAAACATTTTGAATCGTGGATGATCTCTGTTTCCTATATGGCTTCGGGTGTGATCGTGTGGGCTGCCTGGCTGCTGCTTTCAAGGCTCGACCGGCATCTGTCCCTGGGATGGCAACTGATCGTCAAATTCCTCTTTGTTTTTGTCACGGTGACGGCGATCAGTACAGGCGTATGGATGTATGATCATTCCTGGCTGGTGTTCATCATGTTTACCTGGGTCAGGATACTGGTGTATGTCACCGTGGTCACTTTTTGGGGACTTGCGGGTAAGCTGTTTAATATCAGGCAGGGCAAACGTATTTTTGCTCTTTTAGGTATTGGTGAAGTGATATCCATTATTATCGGCTATTTTTCGGTACCGTTATTGCTTCAGTTTTTGAAGGCGCCCGACCTGCTTTTCCTGTCGTCCGGCTCACTCCTGATTTGCCTGATCCTGGTTTTCGTGATCCTGAAAGCTTTTCGTACTGAATTATCAGGAAGCGGTTCTTCGCCTTCGGGCGCAAATTTAAAAGAGAAAGCTGCCCTGAATTACTGGAAGCTCGTCAAGAAGCCTTATTTCCTTTTTATTTCACTGATGGCCCTGCTGCCGATATTCGGTTACCTGTTCGTGGATTTCCTGTTCCTGGCGCAGACAAAGGTTGAATTTGCCAACGACACAGAGACGATTGCCGGTTTCTTTGGGATTTTCCTGGGTTTTGTTGCGGTCATTGAATTGGTTTTTAAACTCATATCAGGACGGTTTCTCAATAAATACGGTTTGAAGCCTGGTCTGCTGTCACTTCCCGTTGTTCTTCTCCTCGGTATGCTGATGGCTGCGGTTTCAGCTTCGCTTTACGGGACTGTGGGGCTGTTCTTTGCCTTTATCGCGATGGTTCGCCTGTTTGAGCGGTCGGTCAGGTCGGCCGTGTATGAACCGGCCTTTCAGTTGTTGTATCAGCCGGTCCCGGCCGGTCATCGCCTGATCTTCCAAAACCAGATCGAAGGTATTCCAAAAGCATCGGGCACAGTGATTACCGGTGCGGTCATCCTGCTGTTCTCCACGATTCATGCATTTAACCTGACCCATTACAGCTGGATCTTTATCCTTGTCCTGGCGTTGTGGGTCTGGGTAGCTTTTAAAATGTATGACCAATACCGGAACATGCTTAAAACGAAATTAAGCGAACTGGAGGCGGAAAACGGAAGATCGGCCGATCCTGTCAGGGAACTTGTCACGCAATGCCTGTCGAAAGCGACCGTTGGGCAGTTTGACCGGGTTTACCGGATCCTGGAAACCGTTTATCCGGTTCAAACCGAAGAAGCCATACCCGACGCTTTCATCGCGTCGTCAGAAACCAATCAGTTGGCGATCCTTCAAAAGATCAGGGATCATCACCTGATTTCAGCAATTCCTTTTTTGAAGCAATATTCCCGGAGCGGACAAACACAAGAAATAGCTTCAGCGGTGGACGCGGCCATTCAGGAGTTGGAAGACCAAAGCAGGCATACTTTCGAGAACATGATGAAGCTTTCTCATTCCGCGGACGCCGGCGAACGGCACCATGCGGCCTGTATGCTGGGCGCATCGGGAAAATACAATACGTACAAGCTCCTCATCAGCCTGATGCATGATGCGGATCCCCGTGTGAGAAGAGCGGCTCTCCGCTCCGGAAGTAAAGGCAAACGGATCGAATTCTGGCCATCCATGATCGAAAACCTGGCTGACCGTCGTTTTGCTGTTTCTGCAAGGATTGCATTGCAACAGGTAGGTGAACCGGTTTTAAACGATCTTGACCGGTTCTTTGAAAAATCGGGCGGAGGATCTTATACAAAGAAGCAGATCATTTTGATCTTCGAATCCGCCGGAGGATCAGGGTCGATTAAGTTTTTAAGATCAAAAATGTTCCATCCTGACAAGGAGGTACGGATGCAGGTACTTTCCGCTCTGGGCATGCTGGGTTACCGTGCTTCGGTGAATGAGAACGCGGGAATTAAGAATTTGATTGAGGAGATGATCGAAAACATTCTGTGGATCCAGGCTTCCCTGCTCGATGTCAGTAAGGCACCAAATGCTCATCTCCTGCAAATGGCTTTGCTGGATCAACTGGAGGAGGACAAACAGAAAATATTCATGCTGCTTTCCCTTCTTTACGATTCAAGAACGATGAGACACGTCATGGAGCATATTGAAAGCAAGGATATGAATGCGAAAGTGTATGCCTTCGAAATTGGCGATATGCTGATTGGTGAAGAATTAAAGCAAATTATATTTCCCTTGTTCGAGGATATCACCATGCAGGAAAGACTTCAGCGTCTGGAGAATAAATTCCTTCAGGAAAAGCTTGATCCGGTCGACCGCATCGTTGACATTTTAAACCGCGATCTGTCAAAAACGCGGCTTTGGATAAAAGCAAAGGCGATCGAACTGCTGGGAGAACTGCAGCAGCCCGAAAAGGGTGACGAGATAAAAGCCATGCTGGCATCATGTCTTTCGCATCCCCATGAACTGATTGTTGGACTGGCCGCCCAGGCACTGATCAGACTGGACAAGCCTTATTTTGATCAGGTAGTGGCCAGGCTCGGGATTCACCTCGCAGACAAATTCGAAACAAAGGGGGAGGACAGGGATTTGCTCTTGCATGAAAAGGTCAAGGCGATCAAAAACTTTGATTTTTTCTTCGACATTCCTGAAAATATTCTGGTCGACCTGCTTATTCAGTATCAGGATATCCGGGTTGAGCCGGAAATCGAGGGAGGACGTCCTCATCCGGAAGCAGGAGGATATGCTGTTTCCGATGCAGGCTATTTGATCAGCCTGACTGAAGAGTCTGTTTATGAGCTGGTCGACTCGTCTGTCTCTTTTGCAAAAAGGTATTTATCATCCATCAGTATTAAACCTCAAAATGAAGGATTATGAGCAAAATATTCATTGCCTTCCTGTTATTGATTCTGCCATCGTTCATGTCCGGGCAGGCTGTTCATGACCAGGGATTTCCCTGGCTGAGGAATTTCCCGCCTGCCGAATACAGGGGGCATACCCAAAATTTTGCTGTTGTCAGCGATCATCATGGTCTGACCTATTTCGGAAATTTTGCAGGTGTTCTGCAGTTTGACGGTCAGGAATGGAGACTGATACCCACTGAGAAGATAACCAGGGTATCCGCCCTGGCCGTTGATTCGGCAGGCACGGTGTATGTGGGTGCTTTGGATGAGATCGGATTTCTTGCCCCGGGGAAACGGGGAGAACTTCATTTCTCAAGTCTTTTGTCTGATTCAGGTAAAGTTTATCCGGCTTTTGGCGAAGTGAATCATATTCTTGTCACAGGTGACGGTCTGAAATTTATTTGCCGGAGTCATATCCTTACTTTGAAGGGGAAGGATGTTTCAGTATGGAACGCTCCCTCCGAAATTTCAGGTTCCTGGTATGTAAACGGGTCGCTCTATCTTCAGATGAAGGGTCGTGGACTGGTCTCCTTTCAAAAGAATGATCTGGTACCCGCTGAAAGTAATGCCGCATTTTCGGACGCGGTCGTGATTAAAGCCATACTTCCTTATCCGGGGAACCGCTTGCTGATTGCAACGGGTTCACAGGGACTTTTTCTTTTTGAGGATGGCAAGGCCCGGGAATTCGATGCGCCTGTCGCTGATTTCCTGAAGGAAAATCTGGTAACGTGCGGGATCAGATTGTCAGACGGCTCTTATGCCCTGGGAACTTCGCGGCAAGGGATCGTTTTGATCAGTCCTCAGGGGGAAGTTTTACAATGGATCGACAAAAAAGCGCTGTTGCAGGATAATTTTGTGCAGGCTTTATATGCGCCCGGCAGGAACACGATCTGGGCTGCACTGAATAACGGGATTTCCCTGATCGAAACGCCGTCACCGCTGAGTTTTTTTGATGAAGGATCAGGGCTTGAAGGTGAAGTAAATCAAACACTCCGGGTGAATAACACGTTATATATTGCAACTTATCAGGGCCTTTATTATTTTGACCGGCAGGCCTATTTGTTTAAACCGGTCAGCGGTATTATTTCTTCGTGCTGGGATTTGATCCCTTATCAGGATAATTTGATTGCAGCGACTTCCCAGGGAGTGTTTTTGGTCACCGGGCAAAAAGCCGGTTTGATAAAAGATGGATTCGCATTGTCAATCACGCAATCGGCCGATCCATCGTCTGTTTATGTTGGTGAAACGAGAGGATTCTATTCAATCACGAAACAGGGGAATCGATGGATTAGTCAGAAGATCGAGGGAACAAACGAGGAGATCAGCAAACTTCAGACGGACCATAAAGGGAATGTCTGGGGGATGACGTTGACTCGTGGTATTTTCAGGTATTCACCTGGCAGCCGGGAACCCAGGTATTTTTCCGTTCAGGATGGTCTACCTGGTCAGGCAGGGAATGCTCCCTGGCCGGTAGGTGATAAAATGGTTGTCTCCACCCGTGACGGAGTGTACGAATTTAATGAAGCCAGGCAGTCTTTTGAACCGGTAAGACTTCAAAAAGATACCCTGTCCGGTTTAAAGGAATGGTATTCAATGATCGTTCCGGATAAGGATGGTTCCTTGTGGGTAAACGGAGGAGATGAAACTCATGTCCGTCAGTTGAAAGAAGAGGATAACGGGTATGTGGCATACGTGGAGCCTTTCCTTCCATTCGCAGATAAGGTGATCAGAAATATCTGTTCTGAAGCCGGAAATATTACGTGGTTTGGGGGGCCTGACGGATTGATCCGGTATAATCCGGCGGTCATGAATGAAAACATTGAGCCGGGGCAGACCCTGATCAGGAAAATCACGCTCAATAACGATTCCGTGATCTTTTCGGGCTATTCGCGGGAAAAAACTGCAGGAGACAATCTGGAAAATCTGAAATTCAGGTATAATGACAACTCCCTGCGGTTTGATTTCAGCGTCCCGTATTATACTGCGAAAGGGGGAACCCAGTATCAGGTTTGGCTCGAAGGCTTTGAAGATACCTGGTCGGAGTGGTCATCCCAGTCGCACAAGGAATATACCAACATTCCCTTTGGCAGGTACCGTTTTCATGTACAAGCCAGAAATTTGTACGGGAAAACAGCATCGGAAGCGATGGTCGGTTTTGAGATCCTGACGCCGTGGTATGCGAGTATTTGGGCCATTTTACTTTATGTCCTGGCATTAGCGGGGGTGGTCTATGTTATTGTTGTACTGAGGAACAGGCAGTTGATAAATGAAAAGCGCATCCTGGAACAAACGATCAGCGAACGTACGGAAGAAATTGTGCAGCAAAAGGAAGAGATTGAAAGCCAATCAACGGAGCTGGCCAATAAAAATGCGGAACTGGAAAAGATCAATACTGCGGTAAAATCCATTAACGCCGAGATTAATTTCGAGAATCTGTTGCTGGCGCTGCTTGAAAAAATGAGGATCATCAGGTCGGTTGAAAATTCAACGGTGCTGGTTTATGACAAAAATAAAAATGCGTTCAGATACAAAGCCAGTATTGGCTGGGATCTTAAACAGCTGGAGTCGGTCAGCCTGAGCCTGGAGGAGGCTGAGCACATGTACCTGACCAATGAAAATGAGGTTTATGAGGACATTTTCATCAAACGTAATTTTTCTTCATTCGATTCGATGAAAATGGATGGTTTTATTAAACCAAAATCGATGATGATCCTGGTCATCAAGATCGAAAACAAGATCGAGGCCTTTTTGATCTTTGACAACCAAACGCGCGAAAACGCATTTGACGCGAGGGATATCAGCTTCATCAGGAATGCGAAGGAACATATTGTTTCCGCTTTTATTCGTACCCGTATCCTGGAAGATCTTCAGCTGACACTTCAAAATCTTAAAGATACCCAGAATCAGCTTATTCAGTCAGAAAAACTGGCTTCGCTGGGAGAACTTACCGCGGGAATCGCGCACGAAATCCAGAATCCTCTGAATTTCGTAAACAACTTTTCGAGCCTCTCAGCTGACCTGGCCGACGAATTGCTTGAATTCCTGAATGAGATCCGGGATAAGATTACCGAAGACCAGTTTGCCGATGTGGATGAGGTCATCGGGATGTTGAAAAGTAACGTAAAAAAGATCAATGAACATGGCAAAAGAGCGGAGAGTATTGTGAAGGGAATGTTACAGCATTCACGGGGAAAGTCGGGAGAATTTGAGTTAACGGAGATCAATAACATGGTGACCGAGTATGTCAACCTGGCTTACCACGGGATGCGGGCAAAAGACAAAAGCTTTAATACGGCGATCAGAACTGACCTGGACCCGGCGGTGGGCAAAGCCGCCGTTATACCCCAGGACTTAAGCCGGGTCGTTCTGAATATTGTGAACAACTCCTGCTATGCGCTTGACGAAAAAACAAAAAAGGGCGGCGTGCCCGGATTTTCGCCGGAGGTGGTCGTCAGTACCCGGAAAACAGGGGATAAAATTGAAATTAAGATCAGGGATAACGGGACCGGTATTCCCCAGCATGTGATCGATAAGATCTTTAATCCTTTCTTCACCACTAAACCGACGGGAAAAGGAACAGGGCTGGGGCTGTCAATGAGTTATGACATTGTAACAAAGATGCATAAAGGCAAAATGGAAGTAAAATCGAAAGAGGGTGAGTATACGGAGTTTATCATTACAATCCCGGAGAAACAAACGTAAAACGGAGACCGGAGAATGGAGAACAGAAAACGGAAAAGAGAGGATTATACGGGTACAGTTAAAAGTCCAAAGTTTGTCTTTACCCTGGAGTCGCGACGCACAAATTTTTTGGTCTTGATACCTGGTACATCGATGAAGCATATGAAAGTGATCGGGATTTTACTCCTTTTGGTATTCTGCCTGCCCGCATTGGGACAGACTGTGTTCAAGATCAACCAATATAATGTCGTTTACGACGGTGGAATTATGCCGATAGGAACGTTATATACCAATTATTCCTTCAATTCAAAGATTGGTTTCAGTTCGTATTTTTACATTAACGGATACAATAAAAACAGTTGGGGAGAAGGCTTGGCCGGCCCGAACTGGACTCCGGCAAAGGGAGTTTCGCTGGCCTTTCTGGCAGGCTTTCAGTCGAACGAAAAATCCCTGATGCGGGTTTCTCCGGTTTTCTTTGTTGCCAGGGACCGGTTTTCAGCATTTGGGGCGTTCGAATACGGAGGCAAACGCCACCGGTGGGACACGATGGTCTTTTATGTGAAAGACCCGTTCAAGTTCGGGGGCGAGCT
>CAZOYZ010000081.1:0-14533 GCA_964584045.1 uncultured Prolixibacteraceae bacterium
CGATCACAAAAGTCATTATCCAAAAAAACATTTAAATCTGAAATGCCTATGTTCTAATCACTAAACCATTCAAAAAAAAGGAGATGCATCAACATCTCCCTTTACGATCCAAGCCATGGCAGGGCTTGATCAAATTGAATTATTCATTCAAAACAGTACAAATTTATGAAAAAAATTAACATGGAACCGGCTTCCATAATGAAGATGTTGTGGAAGTCCAGATTAATAAAAATTATGAGATTAACAGTTGTCATTTGCTTCATTGCATTGTCACAGGTGTTTGCAGGTGCAGGTTATTCACAGGGAACAAGAATTTCTTTGGAGGAAAAGAATGCCACTTTACGGGATATTCTTGAAAAAATTGAAGATCGGTCCGAGTTCTATTTCATGTACAACGGGAAAATTATTGATGTCAATCAGCGGGTAAGTGTCAAGGCCGACAAAGTACTCGTCAATGAACTACTGAATCAGATACTGGCAGGTACGGGTATCACTTATAAAATTGATAACCGGCAAATCGCGTTGAGCGTTACCGCTTCTGAACCCGAACAGGTCTGGCAGGGACAGCAGGCAAAAGCGGTCAGCGGAAAAGTCACTGATGCCAACGGCGTTCCGATTCCCGGAGTTACTGTGGTATTCAAGAGTACAACTAGAGGTACAGTTACAGATATCAATGGAAGTTATATCCTTTCGAATGTTCCGTCAGGGGCGACTCTCGTTTTCTCCTTTGTAGGGATGAGATCGCAAGAGATTCTGATTGGCGGCAGAACAACCGTGGATGTAGTGATGACCGAAGAAGTAATTGGTATGAAGGAAGTTGTGGTCGTTGGTTATGGAACCCAGAAGAAAGTCAATATCACCGGAGCTGTTGATCAAATTAGTAGTGAGACCCTTAAAAGTTATTCCGTTGCAAATGTTGCGCGGGCGTTGCAAGGCCAAATCCCGGGTCTGAATATTCAATTCGCTTCCGGGAGGCCAAATACAAACCCTGCCTATAATATTCGCGGATTAACTTCTATCGGTGCGGGAGGATCTGCGTTAATTTTGATCGACGGGATCGAAGCTTCCCCGATGTACCTTAACCCTAACGATATCGAGAGTGTGTCGGTGTTGAAGGATGCCGCTTCGGCGGCTATTTACGGGGCGAGGGGCGCATTTGGCGTGATATTGATCACAACGAAAAAATCGAAAGCAAAAAAATCAGAACTTAAATACTCCGGTAAATACTCGATTAACCGAAGGACCACCACGAGAGATGTTGTGACAGATGCCGGTCTTTTTGCCAAATTGTACATGGAAAGCTTTACAAATTTGTACGGTGGTACGAGAAAGCCAACCGATATAACCGACACGGGAATCTTGTTCTCCCAGGAATATGTCGACGAACTGTTATATCGTTCGCAGAATCCTGACCACGGCCGCCCCGAAGTCGATGTAGATCCCGCTACGGGACGTTACGTGTATTATGGGAACAATACCGACTGGTGGGACATGATTATGGCCGAAAATATGCCTTCCACGGAACATAATTTGACGGCTTCAGGAGGTGACGACGAGGCTAATTATTTAATTTCGGGGAGATATTTTGGACAAACTGGAATATATAAAATAAACCCCGACACATACAATACCTATTCTTTGCGTGCGAAAGGCTCTGTTAAAGCCACTGACTGGCTTACTGTGACCGGAAGTTTCGCTTTCTCCTCCAATTATCACAAAGATCCCTGGGGATCGGACGATGATGCCTGGTATCAACTCATGACTCGCGGAGCAACGGTGCCAATGGGCGCTGTCTATAACCCGGACGGAACTTATACCCGGATGGGAGCGCGTTCCATAGGTTTAATGGAGAGTGATAATTATGGGTCTTACTTTTATCGCGAGTATTTGACAAGCGTTGGTTTTGACGCATCTGTCGTTAAAGACATTTTCAATATAAAGGGAGATTTTTCCTACAAAAATAATTACTATAACCGTAAACGCAGACTTATACCTGTTCCCTACAGCGAAAAACCCGGAGTCATAACAACTGTCGGGAATAGCTATTTGTACCGTAACCAGAGTTTCGATGATTACTATGCATATAATTTATATGGGGATTTCAAGTACAATCTGGACAAGCATGCCTTTGCCGTTACAGGAGGTGTCAATGTCGAAGTAAGTAACTTTAACAGTATTAATGTTTCGAGGGACAATTTAATGCTGTCTTCATTTGATGTTTTCAATATGACAACAGGGACCAGCTATGGTCTTTCCGAAAATGGAAGCGGCTGGAGGGGTGCCGGTCTATTCGGACGCGTTAACTATATCTTCGACGACAAGTATCTTTTCGAGATTAACGCCCGCTATGATGGCTCGTCGAAGTTTCCTAAGGGAAAATATTTTGGCTTTTTCCCTTCAGTTTCCTTAGGGTGGCGGATAACCGAGGAAAATTTTATGGCAGGTACCCGGAGTTGGCTGGACAACCTGAAACCTAGGTTTTCGTATGGTTCCTTGGGGAACAGCCGGATTTCACCCTACGCCTATATCCCCCGGATTACAGCCAGCAAGTCATCGGTAATATTAGGAACCACCAGGCCTGTCCAGTTAAATACACCCTCTCCGTTTCCCGACAATTTTACATGGGAAACCTCAACAACATTTGATGTAGGCTTAGATGTCAATATGTTTCAGAATCGATTGGGACTTGTTTTTGATTATTTCCGAAGGACTACAAGCAATATGATTACAGTAGGTGCGACGTTGCCAGCGGTTTTTGGGGCTTCTTCGCCTCTGGGAAATTATGCCGAACTTTACACGCGAGGTTTTGAACTTTCTTTAAGTTGGAATGATCAAATAAATATCCGCAACAAACCCCTTAAATACAGTGCCAGGTTTACTTTAGCGGATGACTTAGGGTTTATCACCAAATATAATAATCCCCAGAAGAATTTGATTATTGATGTAGACCTTCGTACCGCGGGATATTATACGGGTATGTGTGTCGGAGAGCTATGGGGGTTAACGACATTAGGGCTATTTGCCGACCAAGCGGATATTAATAGTCATGTCGATCAAAGCTTTATTCAGACCAACACTGGGGGACAGCCCGCCCAACCAGGAGACATCAAGTTTAAAGATATAAACAATGACGGAAAAATTGACTGGGGAAACAGGACTGTTGACGATCCCGGCGATTTATCAATAATAGGAAATACGACGCCGCGTTATAAGTTTGGATTGAATTTGGATGGCGAATACGGCAAATTTTCTGTTTCGGCATTTTTCCAGGGAGTGGGCAAGCATGAATGGTATCCGCCTCATCACCAGAATCCCTTCTGGGGTCCGTATGGATTTTGGGGTGCGGAAATACCCAAACATTTCCTCGAAAATTCCTACAGGGCTGATAATCCCGACCCGAACGCTTACTGGCCTCTGTGGAAAGGGAACACGGCGTGGGGAAATCGCCAATTGCAGACGCAGACTCGTTATATGCAAAATGCTGCATATATCCGTTTGAAAGAGTTAACGCTTGCATATTCACTGGAAAAAGCTGCTCAAAAGATTGGGATGAAAGACATACAGGTTTTTTTCACCGGGTATAATATTTGGGCATACAGTCCTGTATTCAAAATATCGAAGGATCTTGACCCTGAGCAGTTGCTTGATCCTAACCAAGTGAACACCAACACTGGTGGGGATAATTACCCGATGCTTAAATCATTCACTGTGGGCGTTAACATAACCTTGTAATGATGTCTGAAAATTGTAATGATTAAAACTTTTTGAAAATGAAACACAATATATTAGCATTAGTTTTGGGATTGGCATTGACCAGTTCGTGTGTTAATGATCTGTTAGATACAGCGCCTTTTGATTCGTTAACGCCCGATCAGACCTTTGCTTCCGAGCAAAGTATAGCGCTGTATATCAATCAGTTATATGCGATGCAATTAACAATGCCGCCAGCAGAGCATGTTATAGGGAGCCCTTACCAGAACTACCTTAGGAGTCTGTTTCATCTGGCTGAGGGAAATGATATCACGTATAACGCCCTGTTTGTGGAAGAGTATTATAACCCAGGTGCATATACCCCTGATGATGAGCCATTTTGGAATTGGGGTGACCTCAGGAAAATTAATTATTTTCTGGATGGTTGTAAAACGTCAAAAGTTCCTGCAAACATTAGAAACCACTATATAGGGATTGCGCGCTGGTTTAGGGCGAAATTTTATTTTGAAAAGGTCATGCGGTTTGGCGACGTGCCTTGGTATAGTTCCGTAATTGGTTCTAATAGCGAGGATTTATATAAAGCCCGTGATCCGAGAACGTTGGTAATGGACTCCGTGTTGTCAGATATCAATTTTGCTGTCGCCAATATTAGCAACGTTAAAGACAATTCCAGTACCAGAATTACCAAATGGGTTGCTTTAGGCCTGAAGACGAGAATATGTCTAACTGAAGGTACATTCAGAAAGTATCATACCGAGCTTGGACTGACAGCTACCGCCGATGCATGGTTACGGGAAGCTGTTGACGCGGGTAATCAATTAATGCAGAGCAAACAGTATACCATCTATAATACAGGGAATCCCGACAAAGACTATCGTAACCTGTTTGTCAGCGATAATGTGATTAATACGGAAGTAATGCTTTGCATTGCGCACAGCGATGCGGAAACAACTTGGAACCATTCGTCATACCGCTATTCGATTAATGGCGGTTCATATTCGCCGTCATTGACAAAACGGATTGTCAATACCTATCTGAACATAGACGGTAGCCGATTTACGGATATTCCGGGATATGATACCATTTTTTTCACCCGCGAAGTCAAGAACCGCGATTTGAGGTTGCAGCAAACAATCCGCACCCCATCTTATCTTAGGACAGATGGTGTCGTTCACGGACCGATAGCTTCTGTTTTTCCGACTTTGTACCATCCGATGAAATGGCAGAACTCAAATCCATATTATGACGCGATTATACGCGATGTGAATGACATTTCCCTGATGCGTTACGCGGAAGTGCTTCTAAACTATGCCGAAGCCAAGGCGGAACTGGGAACCTTCACGGAGAGTGACTGGAATGCTACTGTAGGTGAGCTAAGGAAACGCGCCGGTATCCAAAACACGTCGATGCCTTCCACATTAGACCCGTACTTGAAAGCTAATTTTTATGAAAACGTAACTTCGCCGGTCATTATGGAAATCCGCAGAGAAAGGGCTATTGAACTGATCCTTGAAGAAAATAACGAAACCCGCTGGCGTGATCTGATGCGGTGGAAGTTGGGACTTAATGTAGAGAAAGATTGCGATGGGATTTACGTGCCGGGAATGGATAAATTGTATGATCTGACCGGTGATGGCGCGCCCGATATCTGCTTTGTTTCGGCTACGCCGGCTAATCCTGTAAAGGGCGTATATTATATGAAAGTAAATAATAATGTAGTAGAGCTATCCGAAGGGACAAAAGGCAGGCTCATTTTTAAACCCAATATGGTGAAAGAATTTCCGGATTATAAGTATTATGCTCCTATTCCGATTACGGAAATAGTGCTGAATCCGAGCCTTAAACAAAACGAAGGGTGGGAATAATGCAATGAACTAATAATGAGCCTGCTTTTAAACATTACTTTTCGGTGAATCGCGGTAATTAATTTTAAAATCAGGCTCATTATTTTGATAAACGAATAAAAAAGAAGTACATTTAACTAATCACGATGAAAACTTTAACGTTCAGATACTCTATTGTTTTAACCCTGTTTTTGATTCCCCAATTTCTGCTTTCGCAGAAGTGGGAGCCACTGCACCGGTTAACTTCGCAGGAATATAATCTTACCCTGGATTATTGGGCAGGTAAATACCCCGATATTTTTAAAGTTGAAAAAATAGGAAAATCCGAAGGCCAGGAAGATATTTCCCTCCTGAAAATTACTGATCCTGCTGTACCCGATAATAAAAAGCAGGTAATATTGATTACTTCTTTACACGGCGGTCCCGAACGTACCGGCACAACAACTATTTTGCACTTTGCAGAATGGCTGCTGAGCAACGACAAAGAAGCCAAAGAAACACGACAAAAACAAGTCGCATTATTGATTCCGATCATTTTACCTGTAAGTTATTTTGAAACAGACGCTTATTTTAATTCTAATAATATCTGTCCGTATACCGGTGAGGACTGGACCCACGGAGTTTCTAACTGGGATTTTAACACATTAACTTATAAAAAGGCCGATGAAGCCCCCGAAGTAATGGCTTTCATTAATGTAGTAGATCAATATAAACCTGATGTGCATATGGATTTACACGGAATAGGCGTGTACGCCCAGTCGGAACAGGAAAAACAATACCACGAGCACCAAATGTATAAAGGACACATGATGTTCGACGTATCCACTATGTCCTATTCCAATTCGGTATTGAGACCTTGGGATTGGCGGATTACTGAAGCAATGGTGGGAGCGGGGAAAGAGGCAGGATTCCCGTCAGACAGGGCTGAAGCCGATGCTCAGCGATTACACTGGATTCCGGGGTTGAATAATTTATTATATGGAAAAATCTGGGCAGGACGCCCCAGATTTTATACCGCTTTATATGCATACTTTAGATATCACACTTTGCTCGTGGCGCCTGAAGTTGGCTGGGAAGAAAGCGGCGTCGCCCGGACTAAAGGGCTTATACGAATTGGAAATAAAATATGGGACGGAGAAAAAACTCCAGGTTATCCGGTAAACAAGGTGCATGCTTTCGTGGGCAAATATGTAACATCATGGGGGCAGGATGCAGGTGAATTGCGCAAAAGCAGGGTCGAGTTGTGGCAAAAACAAATAAACTTTTCAGCCGGGATTTTATACCCCGAAACAGACGGGGAAGAAAGCTTTGTGGTTGGATTGACTGAGGCCGGCAATAAGATGATGAATAAAGATCTGGACGTTTTTATAAAAAACCTCCGGGGCAATCAAGAAATAAATGCTGATGAAATTGAAGACTTTATTAAAAATGGCAAGATACCCAGAATGATGTTACACTTTCAGAACTCGTCAGTTACAGAAGGTAAAGAACAAGAAATTGTCAACGGGATAGGTTTTCGGATAAGGATACCCTATAAAAATGCCGAAATCCAGAATGTGAGATTGAACGGCCATTTATTGGCGCCTGGCGCTGAAGATGGTTACGAAAGCTGGGTTGGCGACGGCTATTTACAACTGCAAATAAATGTTCCGCCACAGAAAAGTCCCCAAATGGATATCGCGGTCATTACCTGCCAGTACCAAACGAAAACAAAAAGGTCTTATGGATGGATCCCGCCAAAAGAAGTCATGGAAAAATTAGCGAATTGAATTCCATCTGATCATCTAAAAATTGTAAATATGGCAAAGTACTTAAAATTAATTACTTTACCGGTCATCGTCTTGCTCGTATCCGGTAATATCCGGCTAAATGCCGCCGAACAAATGCAGTTAAAGGCAGATGTTTCGTCAAATGTCTCTCCCATCAAACCGATAGACATCGGTTCACGACTGGAATTATTTGCAGACGATTATTTAATAGAAAAACTGACCGGTGCTGCGGAGCTCCGGCTGCACCAACCTGAACCTAAAGAAATTGCCATTATTTATGATGCCCCTTGGGAAGGAAGTGGCAGCGGATATGTCAGTGTTTTTAAAGACGGCGATACATACCGGATGTATTATAAAGCATGGCAGCTTCTTGGCAGTGAGGACGTGAGTCATGACATTTGCTGCTGTTATGCTGAAAGTAATGATGGGATACACTGGGATAAGCCGAATTTAGGCCTTTATGAATTTAAAGGATCAAAGCAGAACAATATTGTTTTCATAAACGGAACAATAGACGGAGTTGAGGCCGACGGGGGTCACCCTGCAGTATTCAGGGATGAGAACCCCAATGTTCCTTCCGACGAACGTTATAAAGCCATACTTGTTGCATGGAATTCCCCGAGTCAAGGACCATGGAACTCCCCTAATAAAGGATTGGTTGTCTTTAAATCACATGACGGGATTCACTGGTTGGCGTTGAATAAAGCAGCTGTTATTACAGATGGGATGTTCGATTCTCAGAACCTTGCATTTTGGGATGACACCCGTGGTGAATACAGGGCTTATTGGCGTACCTTTACTAAAAGGCCGACAAAATTAACCGCTCAGGATACTGACGACCAGGATGCAATTCGAGGTTATGAGGTGCGGAGCATTCGTACAGCCCGGTCAAAAGATATGATCCACTGGTATGATTATAAAGACGTGGAATATATCGATTCCCCATTGGAACAATTATATACCAGTGTAGTGAAACCATATTACAGAGCTCCGCATTTATACTTGGGGTTTCCTACCAGGTATATTGACCGGGGTTGGTCGGAATCCATACGGATGCTTCCGGAACTCGAGGAAAGGGAATACCGCGCTTTTAAAGATAAAAACGCTGACGAACGCTATGGTACAGCCATCACCGAAGGCCTTTTTATGGTCAGCAGGGACGGAGTTTTATTTAGACGGTGGAATGAAGCCTTTTTACGCCCTGGTATTGAGCGAAAAGGTAGCT
Source organism: uncultured Prolixibacteraceae bacterium (assembly GCA_964584045.1). Classification (GTDB taxonomy): domain Bacteria; phylum Bacteroidota; class Bacteroidia; order Bacteroidales; family Prolixibacteraceae; genus JBCFBK01. The sequence goes on from CAZOYZ010000081.1 coordinate 8,550, forward strand.
GGGCCTACGGAAATCAATACATTGCATGGTCAATGGTTGAAACAAAATCATCGCTCGAAGGCGCTCCCAACGAATTGTCTTTTTATGCCGTTGAAAGTTTTTGGACCGGTACAAGCAGCGCGCTTCGTCGTTATACCTTACGTATTGATGGTTTCGTTTCCATAAGTGCACCCATGAAAGGAGGGGAACTCATCACCAGGCCGCTAACTTTCAGCGGAGATAAACTTCATATCAACTTTGCGTCGTCGGCAGTCGGCGATATCAGGGTGGAAATTCAGGACGAAGCAGGCAATCCGGTTCCGGGATTTACATTAAAAGACTGTCTTCCCGTTTATGGCGATTCTTTGGAACGTATCGTGGTATGGAAAAACGGAAGTAATTTGTTGCCGTTAAAAAATCGACCGGTGCGTTTACGGTTTGTCCTAAAAGACGCGGATCTTTATTCTATCCAATTCAAATAATGATGGAAAACCAAACTTATTCACGCAGGTTATTTATGAAAGCGGTCGGAATGTTGTCCACTCCGCTCGTATTGTTTCCTTATTCTTCAAAAGGATCGGATGAACGGGGCGAATCTCCGAAAGGAAAAAATTCTTCCTATCCCGGGAGCGATCCTGATGATTCGGCTAAAATTAAATTCCTGCTGGAAAACAGTCAACCTAATGTGTGGCTTTTCACTGGCGATAGCATTACCCACGGGGCGAAGCACACCCATGGGTATCGTTCCTATCCGGAGATTTTCCAGGAACGTATTCGATGGGAACTGCAACGGTTCCGGGATATAATCATCAATACCGCTATCAGCGGAAACGCAGTATCGGACATACTGGGCGACTTCGACTGGCGCATAGGACAATTCAAACCAAATGTGGTCTCTTTAATGATCGGCGCTAACGATGTTGCGCGGGAGGGAATGACGACTCAAGTGTTTGACAATAACCTGCAGACATTTATTGGAAGGATCCGCGAACTTGGTGCGATACCGGTGCTGCATACCACTAATCCGGTGATCTTTGAAGCAACCCACGAAAAAAGGAAAGCCCTGCCGCAGTACATGGCTGTGTCCAGGGACGTGGCCGCACGTAACAACGTAGTATTGGTTGATCATTGGGCATGGTGGGAAGAAGTCCATAAAAGTTTTGAAAAGAATGTATATCGGCAATGGTTAAACGACCCGGTACACCCAAACGCGGCAGGACATTTCCAGATGGCACGCCTGTTATTTAAAGCCCTTAACATCTTCGACCCGGACGCTCCGTCCTGTACGGGGGAATATTATGAAGGCGTACATTAACCGTATCATATTGAAGTATAATTAAATCGTTTGCCAAAATGAGCAAAAATGTTTACAGCCTATTCATATTTTTATTAAGTATCACTTCTTATGGACAATGGCAGCCATCCGGCGACAGAATAAAGACAAAATGGGCTGAACAGGTTAATCCTGGAAATCCGTTGCCGGAATATCCGCGCCCGCAAATGGAACGTGGCGAATGGCTAAACCTGAACGGACTTTGGGACTATGCCATAAAAGCCAAAGGTGAGTATTTCCCGGAAACGTACGACGGAAAAATTTTGGTTCCGTTTGCTGTTGAATCAAGCCTTTCAGGCGTTCAAAAAGCTGTTGGTGCAGCCAATGAGCTTTGGTACCGCCGTACCTTTTCACTTCCTCGCGTTTGGAGGGGAAAAGACATCCTGCTCCATTTCGGAGCTGTTGACTGGCAAACAGAAGTATGGATAAATGGGATCAAAGTTGGGGGCCACAAAGGAGGATATTCGCCATTCTCAATTAACGTCACCCCTTTTCTGAATAAAAAAGGGGAACAGGAAATCATTGTAAAAGTCTGGGATCCTTCTGACGACGGGTACCAACCGAGAGGGAAGCAGGTGAAAAGCCCCTATAGAATATGGTACACCCCGGTAACCGGAATCTGGCAAACGGTTTGGATTGAACCTGTTGAAAAGATTTATATTTCCGGGTTAAAAATTGTACCTGACATTGATGGCGGGTCAGTATCTGTTTTGGCCGAAATTCAGGGATCAACTTCGGCGGACATTGTTGTCGTTAAAGTTTTGGATGGTGATAGCGTTATCAGTGACGGAAAAGCTGTTGCGGGAGAAAATGTGTTGTTATCGGTAAAAAATGCGAGGTTATGGAGTCCTGAATCTCCATTTCTGTACGACCTTGAAATTTCAGTCTTAAAAAACAAAGTAGTCGTCGATAATGTAAACAGCTATTTTGGTATGCGCAAAATTTCGACAAAAAGAGATGATAACGGTACTTTTAGGCTTCAGTTGAACAATAAGGATTATTTCCAGTTTGGTCCGCTCGACCAGGGATGGTGGCCGGACGGCTTATACACTGCGCCAACCGACGAAGCGCTCTTATTCGACATTCAAAAAACCAAAGATCTTGGATTTAACATGATCCGTAAACATGTAAAAGTTGAACCTGCACGTTGGTACTACCATTGCGACAAAGAAGGAATTTTAGTTTGGCAGGACATGCCAAGCGGGGATGAAATGGCGGAATGGTTACAACGCAGTTATTTTAACGGGAAAGAACTGATAAGAAGCGCAGAATCGGAGCAAAATTTCAGGCGCGAATGGAAAGAAGTTATGGACTTGTGCTATTCAAATCCGAGTGTGGTCATTTGGGTTCCTTTTAATGAGGGCTGGGGACAATTTAAGACTGTCGAAATTGCCGAATGGACAAAAAATTACGATCCTTCGCGTTTGGTTAATCCGGCAAGCGGCGGGAATCATTACGAGGTTGGCGATATGCTCGATACACACTATTACCCCAAACCGGCCATGGGTTTATTCGATTCGAAACGCGTAAATGTTTTGGGCGAATATGGTGGGATCGGACTGGTTATAGCCGATCATGTCTGGGAGAAGGATAGGAATTGGGGCTACGTCCAGTATAAAACCAGGGACGAAATTACTGACGTTTATGTTGAATATGCTGAAAGATTATTGGAACTGATTCCTTTTGGCTATGCTGCAGCCGTCTTTACTCAAACAACCGATGTGGAGATCGAGGTAAACGGGTTAATGACTTACGACCGAAACGTTGTCAAGTTTGACGAAGCAAACATTAGAAATGTAAACCTTAAAGTCTGTAATTCATTAGATTAGAAGCAATGCGTTGGCTTTCAATACTTCGTAAATTTAATTTGAGAAAAATAACTTATGATGTACTTCAAAAAAAACGGCGCAAAAAGACTACAGGAACCGGCGTTTTGTGTATTTCTGATTTTATGTGTTGTTTCCTTGCTGGGTTGCGGTGATGACAAGGGTATTTTTTCGTCAGCTATTAAAACGATTAAATTGCTTCCGATTGTCGATGCGGGAAAATCCGAAGCGGTTTTGACGCTCTCTTTTAACACGCCTGAATACCTGCCTGAGTCCGGCTGGTTAAAATTTCCGGAGGGATTCAGCGTTAAGAAAGGCGAAGGGCGAAACGCGTCGAACGCGCTCTTTTACGAACGTGCCGAGGCTATCCCCGACAATTATAAACTGTATACCATTCCGCTCAAAGAACTTGAGCCATTCATCATGAGTACGCAAAGGCCGTTGCCTATTATGGTCGAAAGCGAACCGAAAAATGCGGTGGAAGCCGGGGCTTTGCTGGATGACAACGGAAATTATCGAATTATTGTCATCGGAATCGAGGGTAAAGCGAAAGGAACATTCACGCTGCCGGAAAATTTGCAGAAGTTGAAAACCGGCCTCCGCTCAAAGTACGGTAAGACCAAATCGCTCGGCGATGGCAAATTCGAATTTACTTCAGTAGGTGTTGATTCCGATATTCTGGAATAGATCAGATTCTTAAATTTTTAATCAAAAGAAATCATGAAACGAGTAAAAATTGCCCTGTCTTGCCTTTTAACAACACTTTTCCCGGTTTGTTTTTGCAGCGGACAAGTCACCAGCCTGAAAATCATACCGAAACCGACAAGCGTAACTAACCACATAACTATACACGAGGTTCCTGAAAAACAGGCTGTTTATATAGATCCCGCTTCGGGATTGGATCAGGATTACATTTTCGGGTTACTCGCCGATGGCGGATTTGTGCCTGTTGCAACATCCAAACCCGAAAAGGCGCTGTTTGTGTTGAAGTTGAACAAGCAAGCCGCGTATCAAAACAACGAAGCTTACAAACTCTCGGTATTTACACCGTGCTGTAGTCAGATCGTCGCGGAAGCCGATGCCCGTCCGGGCTTGCATTATGCAGTGCAGACATTCCGTCAAATCATCATCCGGGAAAACGGAAAAGTATATCTGCCTGCCTGTACGATTATCGACCGGCCGGCATTTCCCTGGCGGGAGTTCATGCTCGACGTGAGCCGCCAATTCAAAAGTGTATCAGCGGTCAAAGGAGTGCTTGATGAAATGGCGAGACTGAAAATGAATATCTTCCATTTCCATTTGACGGATAATCAGTCGTGGCGTATCGAAATAAAAAAATACCCAAAATTGACTGAGATTGGATCAAAAGGTAATCAAAGTACTCTGAGCGAAGGAATTATGCCTGCTGCTGAAAGTTGGTGGAGCGGTAGGTCCGGCGATTTTTATACCCAGGAACAGATTCGCGAAATCGTGCAGTATGCTGCGCAACGGGATATCCTGGTTGTTCCGGAAATAGAGATGCCTGCTCATGTGACCGCATCGGTCTATAGTTACAACTGGCTGGGGACTACTTCAAAACGTTTGGGAAAATATGTTGGCGACGACCAGTATGATGTGACCGATCCGAAAGTGGAAACTTTCTGGAAAGATGTTCTTTCCGAAATTGCCTCACTCTTCCCTTCTAATATCATACATATCGGACAGGAAGAAACTAATTATTGGCATTGGGAACATGCACCATGGGTCAACGATTTTATGAAGAAACATCGAATCCCGACCTATGCCGATTTGCAGGTATGGTTTATTAACCGTGTATCCGGATTCCTTGCATCGAAAGGCTATCGTGCGATTATGTTTAATGAAATTAATATCACCGGTAATAACAACTCACGTTATCCTGCAGCTAAGTCGGAAAAGATATTGCCCGATGTCATCATTCAATTCTGGTTAGGTGATGTCAATCTGATAAACAGAGCCATTGAAGAAGGGCATGCCGTGGTCAATTCCGATAATTCATTTGTGTATCTGAATTACGACTATGTCCAACTTCCGTTGGAAAAGGTTTATTCGTTCAATCCTATACCGGAAGGCGTAACCGATACAAAAAAGATTCTGGGGATAGGCAGCCATTTGTGGACAGGACGTGTTGCTCATGACGATGTGATGTGGTTTCAGGTCTGTCCGCGCATAGCGGCTATCGCGGAGACAGGATGGACGCCTTTCGCCGATAAAAATTATGACGATTTCAGATTGCGGTTAAAACCGCTCGAATCTATCTGGAAAGCTAAAGGATATATCCGTAACCAGATTAAGTGTTATTAAAACCTTATGTTTCGCACCTTACACAAAAGATAGCGTTACCAGAGAAAACGATAAAATACTCATTTTTAGTGCTTACAGTAGATGGAAAGAAAATGGGGAAAGATGTTTTTCAAGGGATTATTGAAACGTAAGAGGTTGCCTTCCGGTACGAGGACGAAGAAAAGTTATGAAAAGGAAAGGCTCGGATAACAAATATCTGTACAAGGATTTTTACGTATCAATAAATATTTTGCTTTGATATGCTTATGAAAACTTTGGCAGAGATCAAATGGGGAACTAGTTGTCACACCTGAGTTTGACACCTGAACAGTGTTTGCCCCTCTGTACCCCCTGTGAATACTGAGTTTTTTTCGCAAAATTCAAAAAGTGTAGTGCGAAAGTTATGTTGCTTTCTATTTGCAGATAGCCTAATTTTGATGGATTACTATTTTTATTTCTTTGTTCATTTAGTGGGAAAGATTTAATGAATCATAATTGATCAATACTTCGTTAAAAATTAAACGGTAATAGTACCGTAATATATA
>CAZOYZ010000082.1:0-3620 GCA_964584045.1 uncultured Prolixibacteraceae bacterium
ACTGACCGGAAGCAGTTTGAGGCGATAAAAAGCTGGACGTTTGGGGAACTGAAAAAGTTTGTTCTGACCAAAACGGAGCAGGAGATCAAGACGATTATGCCCGGGCTTACGAGCGATGTGATCGGGTGCCTGGTAAAGCTTTTCAGCAACGAAGAACTTATCCTGGCCGGACAAAAGATATTTAATCCGCTCCCGGGATCACACCTTGGAGCGAAAGGATACATGGGGGCGCGTATCCAGCCCAATTCGCCGACCGACAATACCGACGATATTACCATGCAGGTATTCAACGGCTGGTCTTATGCGGTAGGCGATGTGGTGCTCGGCACTAACCCGGTATCGAGCGAGCCGGAGTCTGTGGCCAAAATTGAAGCTGCTCTTTTTGATATCGTGAAGACCTTTGGTCTGGAGCAGATGATCCCGAATTGTGTGCTGGCTCATATTGACACGCAGGCTGAAGCGGAAAGGATGGGTCCCGGTACCACGGGGATCTGGTTCCAGAGCCTGGGCGGCACGGTGAGCGCGAATGAAACATTCGATCTGACTATCGGGAAGATGATGGAACATGCGTCAAAGCGGACGGGACAATATGGACTATACGCTGAAACAGGGCAGGGTGCTGATTTTACAAACGGTCATGGTGAAGGTTTTGATATGGTGGTTCATGAGTCGCGCAAATATGGTTTCCTGAGGGCATTGAAAATGAAAGTGGCTGAAGTACAGATAAAAGACTTTCCGGGACCGTGGGTACATGTCAATGATGTGGCCGGGTTTATCGGTCCGGAAGTGTTCAAGACAAAGGAGCAGTTGGTCAGATGCTGCCTCGAAGATATCCTCATGGGGAAGCTTCACGGACTGACGATCGGGCTTGACGTCTGCTCCACCTTGCATATGGATGTTTCACTGGATGACCTGGCCTGGTGCATCGACGAGATTATGCCGGCCAATCCCGCTTATTTGATGGCTCTTCCCACTAAAAACGATCCCATGTTGAGTTACCTGACCACCGGATTCAACGATCATGTCCGGGTAAGGTCCAAATTCGGGTATAAGGTGAACGATGCCATGTGGGATTTCTTTAAAAGGATCGGTATTCTTGATCCTGACGGGAATAACACCGAACATTTTGGTGACCCTTTGTGGGTTTATTATCAGTACCGGTTGGCCAAAAAGGATCACAGAAGCAAAGAGGAGATTTACGCGGAAGGGAATAAACTCATTGCTGAGATTGAAGAACGGGGAGTGCCCATTGCCCGTGGTTACGGAGAGCATATCTGGGATTTGGAACCCGGACTTGACAAGAAGATCCACGAGTTGTATGAAGATTCAAAAAAATGCATCTGGAAGGAAATGGACCAATCGTTTGTCGCTTCTGTCTCGAATGCGGTGAGCATCCGGACAAACTCGGCAGACCGTAAAGATTATATTTATCATCCCCCTACAGGCGAAGAACTGAGCAGTGGGGCTGTCAATGAGTTGAACAGGTTGAGAAAGAGCTGGAAAGACAATCTGCCGGACGTACAGATCATCATTTCAGATGGTTTGAATATCAGCGCCCTTGCGGATGAAGGGCATTTGGGTCCGTATCTGGAATATTTAAAGGATGAGCTGAAGAAAGCGGGGTTGAGTGTCTCCGAAAAGAACATTGTGATCCGCTATGGCCGAGTGAGGGCCGGCTACCGGTGCGGTGAGCTTCTTTTCGGGAAGCACACTGAATTAAATAAGGCGAAAGGGATTATCCATATTATTGGTGAACGTCCGGGGTCAGGACATCATAATTTTTCTGCCTATCTGTCGGCACCCCCTGTGAACATCTGGAAGCAGAAGGGCAAGCTGGACCATAATATCTCACGGGTAGTTTCGGGGATTTCCGATACCGCTTTAAAACCTGAAATTGCAGCCAGGGAAACAGTGAAGATCCTGGCAGACCTGTTCCGTGAAGCCGGACGGGCATGAGCGCGTTGCTTTTTCATTTTTCCGGAGGTTTTTTCTCTCAAATCGACAGAATAATCAAAAAAAAGTTAGGTTTGTAACTCCGTTCAGCCACTAATTTGACAGTATGCGACTTTTGAGAACAAAACCGATCGACCAGATCCTGGACGAAGCCGAAGATTCCGAACATGGGATGCAGAAAATTCTCTCAGCGACGAACCTGGTTTTGCTGGGAATTGGATGTGTGATTGGAACCGGCATTTTTGTGATCACCGGAACGGCAGCGGCAATGCACGCCGGCCCTGCCATCACGCTTTCGTTCCTGCTGTCGGGAGTGGGATGTATCTTTGCCGGACTTTGTTACGCCGAGTTTGCTTCCATGCTACCCATTGCCGGGAGTGCCTACACGTACTCGTACGCGACCCTGGGAGAATTTGTGGCCTGGATCATCGGGTGGGACCTGATCCTGGAGTACCTTTTTGCGTCGTCAACCGTCGCAGTGGGATGGTCCGGGTATATGGTCAGTTTTTTGGACGATTTCGGCATTCATATCCCGGAAAAGCTTTGCTTGTCGCCCATCGCCTACTCGAAGGAGGCAGGATGGTTCCTGACGGGGAATCTGGTCAATCTGCCCGCGGTGCTGATCATCGTGATGATCTCCGTCCTGCTGATTATCGGGATCAAAGAATCAACCCGCTTCAACAATATCATTGTCTTCGTAAAAGTCGCCGTCATCCTCCTTTTTATCGGCTTTGGAGCAAGCTATATTAACGTCGGCAACTGGACACCTTATATTCCGGAGAATACAGGGACCTTCGGGCAATTCGGGATCAGCGGGATCTTTACCGGGGCAGGGGTGATCTTTTTTGCGTACATCGGTTTCGATGCGATTTCGACAGCCGCCCAGGAAACAAAAAATCCAAAGCGGGATATGCCCATCGGGATTCTCGGGTCATTGTTGGTCTGTATGCTCCTGTATGTGGCTGTATCGGCTGTTTTGACAGGAATTGTCGATTACCGGGAACTGAATGTTGCGGCCCCGATTGCCGTAGCAATAGACAAAACAGGGAATGCCCTTTTCTGGCTGCGCCCGCTGATCAAAATAGGTGCTATAGCCGGGCTAAGCTCTGTGATCCTGGTCCTGTTGCTGGGGCAACCCCGTATTTTTTATACCATGGCCAGGGATGGGTTACTTCCGAAATCATTTTCCAAATTACATCCGAGATTCAGAACACCTCACGTAACAACCATGCTGACAGGTGCTGTTGCTGCAATTATGTCGGGATTGCTTCCGATCAACATACTCGGTGAACTGGTCTCTATAGGAACATTGCTGGCTTTTGTCATCGTTTGTGCCAGCGTCCTGATCCTGAGAATAAGAAAACCTGAAATTCACAGGCCGTTTAAAACACCGTGGGTGCCTTTTGTTCCGGTGATGGGCATGCTGATCTGTTTGTCACAAATGATCGCCCTGCCTTTTGATACCTGGATCCGGCTAATTGCATGGATGGCTATCGGTCTGGCGGTATATTTCCTTTTTGGTTACCGGCACAGCAGGCTGTCAAATGTTAAATGATCTGAAAACGGGTCTCCGGTATTTTAAAAATCTAAAATGGAGCGTAAATTAGCACAAGGTAAATGCGAGTTTAATCCGTTAAACACAGAAACCATGGTAAAGGAAAAAGAAG
>CAZOYZ010000082.1:3720-14516 GCA_964584045.1 uncultured Prolixibacteraceae bacterium
TTTTTTGCAAAAACCGGCATAAAAAATAAAAAAGCGGTGGGAGCATTATCATAGAACAGCAATTTCATTTATCTTTAGCGTGAAAATACCAGAATAGAACAGACCTAAATCAATTAAACGTGATAGATATGTCAAACAAATCTAACCGGAGACAATTTCTCCGGACCTCTGCGGGGGCGGCACTGGGAACAATGGTCCTTCCCACGATCATCCCGTCTTCCGCCCTGGGACTGAACGGAACGACCGCTCCCAGCGACCGTATTGTGATGGGGTCGATCGGTACCGGATCGCAAGGGACCAGTAACATGAAAAATTTTCTGAAGTTCAGGGAAGTCCAGTATGTCGCATTATGTGATGTCGATGCGAATAACCTTAACAAGGCGCGAAACATCGTGAACACCTACTATGGGAACACCGATTGCCGGGTCTATGAAGATTACCGGGAGCTTCTTGAAAAGGAAAAACTCGACGGCATTTGTATTTCAGTGCCTGACCACTGGCATAGCCTGACCTATATCGCGGCGGCTGAAAAGAAAATCAATATCTGGGGAGAAAAACCATTGGCCCGGAGTATCCGGGAAGGCCAGGCGATTGTGAAAGCTGTTCAGAAAAACGGTATCATCTGGCAGACAGGAAGCTGGCAGCGATCGGTTGAGAATTTTCGTCATGCCGCGGAATTGGTTTATAACGGACGCATCGGAAAGGTGAACTACGTTGAAGTGGGATTACCCGACGGTACCAAGAATATCGGTACTCCTCCGGTGCAGGAAGTTCCGGAGGGGCTGAACTGGGAGTTCTGGCTGGGATCGGCCCCCAAAGTACCCTACCGGGGCGTATGCCATTGGGACTGGCGCTGGATCCTTGATTATTCCGGCGGACAAATGACAGACTGGGCAGGCCATCATATTGATATTGCGCATTGGGGATTGGGGCTCGACCGGACCGGACCTGTCGAAGTCGAAGGTACCGGGGTGTACCCGGAAGAGGGTATCTTTAATGTGCCGGTTAAGTATGACTTTTTATGTCAGTATGCCGGCGGACTTCAGATCCGTGTGGCCTGTGCTTCGCGCCTGAGACACGGGATGGGAGCTACCTGGTACGGAGAAACCGGATGGATCCATGTTACCCGGGGCGGCTTATATGCGTCAGATCCGAAGATCCTCGAAGAGAAAATGGGTGAGGGTGACACGCTGTTGTACAAAAGTGACGATCACTTCCAGAATTTATTGGAGTGTATCAGGACCCGTAAAGAAACCATCACTCCGGTTGACATTGCCCATCGTTCAATTTCGGTGGGACTGCTTGGTGAAATCGCCATGACAACCGGACAAAAGATCATGTGGGATCCTGAAAAAGAAGAAATCGTCGGGAATGAACGGGCCAGCCGCCTGCTGAACCGCCCTTTGCGCGAACCTTGGGAGCTTCCAACCATCTAAATCTTCAAATCATGAAAAAACTTATAGCAGCAATGACCATTTTAGCAGGGATGAATCTGATGATAAATTCCTGCAAAGAAGCAAAATACGATACCCTGATCGTCACCGGACAAAACAACGCGCACGACTGGACCGTCAGTTCAGTCATGCTGAAGGAAATCCTTGAATCGACAGGCCTGTTCGCGGTAAGTACCGCAACAACTCCGGAGAAGGGAGCCGATATGAGCAGCTTCACCCCCGATTTTAGTAAATACGACCTGATCGTTTTGGATTATGACGGCGATGCGTGGCCGGAATCCACGAAGAGCGCGTTCGTGGAATTTGTGGAGAACGGAGGAGGAGTGGTCGTTTACCATGCGGGCAATAACCCGTTTCCCGACTGGAAGGAATTTAACGAGATCGCCGGACTGGGCGGATGGGGAGGCCGCACGGAAGCCAGCGGCCCGTATGTGTATTACAGGAACGATTCGCTGATCCGCGATGATGCCCCCGGAAGGGGCGGTTCGCATGGCCCCCAGCACGAATACCTCGTTGAAGCACGTGATCCGGAACATCCTGTGATGAAAGGTCTGCCGGCCGCCTGGATGCATACGAAAGACGAACTCTACCAGGAACTCCGGGGCCCTGCCAAAAATATGACCATCCTGGCAACGGCATATGCCGATACTGCTCAGAAAGGAACCGGACGGGATGAACCGGTTTTAATGACCGTCAGTTACGGAAAGGGACGGATATTTCACACCGTCCTGGGACATGTAGGTAAAAACACGGATGAATATCCGGCAATGAAATGCGCAGGTTTTATCACGACCTTGCAAAGGGGAGCGGAATGGGCCGCCATTGGAAATGTGACGCAGGAAATCCCTGTTGAGTTCCCGGACTCCTTGAATACAGTGGAGTGGCCTGCTTTTAAACCCCTGACCCTCGGTGAACTGATGGAGAAAATCGGATCATACAAGATTGGCCGTAGTTCCAGGTACCTGGTAGATCTGCAATGCAGGATCAGGAACGTATCGGACGATGAGAATAAGTTGCAGGAGATGGAGGAAGCCATGTTGAAATCCATTGGGTCGGGGAATTGTGAAACGGATGCGAAGAAGGAATTGATCCGGGAGTTAAGCTGGATGGGTTCCGCAAAAAGTATTCCGGTGCTCGAAAAAATGAGGGATGACAAAGAACTGAAAGATGAGGTTTCCTTTGCCCTGACCCGGCTGACCGCCAATAAATAATAAAAAATAAGGAAGGAGTTTTATATCCTTATTGATGTAAATCGAAGAGCTGGAAAAGATCCATGGCACGGTTGTGCTGCTTATCCCTGCGGGTTTCAAGCAGCACAACCGTGCCGAAATACTTCAGGATTTTACGGGACAGGAAAAATAACCGGGAAGGACCGGGTATGGATCGGAAACTTAAAGCATGGATCATCTTATTTTTTCCTTTTCTTCTTTTCCGACGATGCTTCTTTTTTTAACTTCTTCTCCATCCGTTTCTCTTTCAGACCTTTTTGAGGCTCCTTAATTCCTTCTCTTTTTTTTGCCATGATTTTTTTGTTTTTAGATTAACATGATTGATAAAGAATTTTCATTCCGTCATTGAACCTTTCAGATATCGTATTCTCCGTTAGCCTCCGGCTGATACAAAATGCTTTCGATCCGCATCTTCTTCTTACCCTTGGGGATATCAAAGGAAATGATGCTGCCTGTTTTATAACCAAGCAAAGCGCTTCCAAGCGGTGAAAGAACAGATATCTTCCCCTGTTTAAAATCGGCTTCTTTCGGATAGACAAGGCGTAAGGTCATGATCTTGTTCGTGTCCATATCGGTGACTTCAATCTGTGAGTTCATCGTCACGAAGTCGGGCGATATTTTACGGGGATCAATCCTTTTAGCTCGCTTAATCTCTGCTCCAAGCACTGAAAGATGTTTTAATTCAGTAGTCTTCGAGCTTTTTTCCGCGTTTACCAGGTTACACAACCTTGTATAATCTGATTCAGTAATGATAATATGATCTTCCATTTCTAAAATTGTTATAGCAAAAAAACGCAAAACTACATACCCGGGATCAGTCCTTCCGGCTGCCCGTATCGTCGCGAAATTTGGTCTTTTAAACGACGGATGCGACATAAAAAGGTCGCATCCGATACAATTATAATAAAAATTTTTGTATTTTCACAAAAATTTTTCTGGATGAGTAATAAATATGCAATTCTAAAACAGATCATTGATCTGTATGAGGAATATGAGCAGGAGGGAAAGCCGTTAAATCTGCTGGCATTTTCGCAATGGATTGTTAACCGGCTGAATGAAGATCCGCAGTTGAATAAGCAGTATATCACGAAAGAAAAATATAGTACAGATATTCCGGACGCTTTTTCGTTGATGAATAAATTAAGCGAAAGGGCCCGTTTCCTTGAAACAAACTCACGGATTGCACGGTATCATGAGTTTTATATCCGGAAGGCTTTCAAAGATCTGATCATTAATTCGCGGCTGGAGTTTTTATTTTTGAAAGCTGTTAGTCTGATGGAGAATGCAAGGAAGACCGATCTCATCAATATTTATCACCTGGAATACACGACAGGAATGGATACGATCCGGAGGCTGATCAACAATGGTTTGTTGAATGAAACGCAGGATGAATCGGACAAGAGAGCCAAATTGCTGGTCCTGACCGACAAAGGGAAGGAGGTCTTGGAACAGGCCGGCAGAAGGATAAATGATGAAAACACCATGTTTTTCACCGCGGTGAATGATAATAAGTGGAAGAAAGTCTTACCTGTTTTGGAGGAAATCGATGCCTTTCATAACAACATCTATCAAAAGCACGGACAACACAGCTTCGCCGAATTGTCCAATTTAATGGATTCCCTGAAGCGTTTTTATAAATGATCATGTATTTCCCGGATTTGTCATTTCGCCTGCACTTGTGTTCACGCCGTTGGAGCGGTATTAAATATTTGCATCGATTCCAAAAAAATCATCTTTGTGCGGTCTTTGCCAATCATTAACTGTTATATTTGTGTGTTTTGGAACCAGGCACTTATTAAACTTAATAGTTATGTATGCACAAGTAAAAAAGTATGGAATATTCTCCCTGATACTCCTTTTAGGATGCTCTTTCGCTTACGGACAGGAGAATTATAAAAATCTTTCTTCAGCAGATTCTGCAAAAATTTATCCGGGAGGAAATTTTTATGAGGTGACGCAATACGATGGTCAGTTTTCGCGTAAAAAGGCTCCTAAAAACGTGATCCTGATGATTGGTGACGGAATGGGTATTGCCCAGGTTTACGCGGGGATGACCGCAAACGGCGGGAATCTTTTCCTGCAGAACTTCAAATGCGTAGGATTTTCAAAGACCTATTCGTCGGACCAGTATGTGACCGACTCTGCTGCAGGAGGCACCGCTCTCTCCGCAGGAAAGAAAACGTATAACGGGGCGATTGGAGTTGATAGCGAAAAGAGCGGGATCCCCAATATCCGCGAATTTGCCGAGAAAGCTGGTAAAGCCACCGGAGTTGTTTCCACTTCGGCGATCACTCATGCTACTCCTGCTTCATTTGTGGCCCATCAGCCTCAACGGTCGATGTACGAGGAGATCGCGGCCGATTTTTTAAAGACCGGCATCGATGTTTTTATTGGAGGAGGGTACAAGCACTTCAGTCAGAGAAAAGACGGACGGAACCTGATCAGTGAGCTGAAGAAAAAGGGTTATCAGGTGTTGACCGACATCGACAGTATCGGGAACGTCGGGAGCGGTAAACTGGCGGGGCTGACTGCTTCGGAACATACCGGCAGGGTTAAGGAGAGGGGCGATATGCTTCAAAAAGCGACGAAAACGGCATTAAATATTCTGAGCCAGGACAAGGATGGTTTCTTTCTGATGGTGGAAGGAAGCCAGATCGATTGGGGCGGTCACCAGAACGATATGTCCTATATTGTGGAAGAGATGCTTGATTTTGACCGGACAATAGGGGTTGCACTTGAATTTGCCGCAAGGAACAAGGAAACGCTGATCGTGATCACGGCCGACCATGAAACCGGAGGATTGGCGCTGCTAAACGGCGATTTGAGTACAGGAATGGTAAAAGGAGGGTTTAGTACCGGTTCTCATTCCGGCGTGGTAGTTCCCGTATTTGCTTTCGGCCCGGCAGCCGAAAAGTTTACAGGCTTCATACAGAACACAGATATCCCCAATACCATCAGGAAACTGATCGGACGATAATTCTTTTCAGCCGGAAAGACTGTAGTCATACAAGTGGCCTCGCCTGCCGCTGATGCGAATCAATCTGTCGCTCACGGAGGGGAGGCTGCTTTGCTTTTTCCATATTTTTCGATTCAGATAAATGGTATTCTCAGACGAGGGTTACTTTCCTTTTGATCAGGGAATCAGCGCATGGAGTTCGCCGGTGAACGGCTCCCTTGTTGAAAAACTTTTGCCGGAGCTCGTTTCATTTCGTAATTTTGACACACCAATAATCAGAAACCGAAATGCCATTGGAGGAATTTCAATCCTATACGGATACGCAATTGGTAAAACTTTTAAAGGAGCACTCGTCTTTTGCTTTTCAACTGCTGCTGGACAGGTATAGCCCAAGAATCTACCGTTTTGCCATGTGTTACCTGAAAAACAGGCAGGAGGCTGAAGAAATTGTCCAGGAAGTTTTTCTGAAGATCTGGAAGATCAGGGAACAGCTTTCACCGGAAAAACCGTTTGATTCTTTTTTATTCACCATCGCAAAGAACGGTATCCTGAATACCATCCGTAAAGCAAAGGCGCAGCAGGCTTATTTAAATTATGCCGCTTTATATCCTGAAAAAAATATCTTCATTGACCAGGAACTGGATTTCAGGGAGTTGGAGAAAATCTGTCAGCAGGCAGCAGACCGGTTAGCTCCCAAAAGGAAGGCCATATACCGGTTAAGCCGGGAAGAACATCTTTCAAATGCAGAGATAGCGGCTCGTCTCGATATTTCGGTAAAAACAGTGGAAAATCAGATGACGTCCGCACTTTCTGAGATCAGGCGGGCTCTTCGTTCACGAGGTTTCTTATCCATTTTTTTTGATCTGATCATGTAAAAAACTGAATGACCCGATAGGGGTTTGACCGTCTGTGTGTGTATTCCCTGTGTTGTCCGGCGGTAAATGTATTGTAAACGTAAAGGATATTTAACCGGGTTGCAATAAAAGAATACGTTTTTAGCATGATAAAGAATGGAAGCAAAGGACCAAAATCATATCGGTTTGTTATTTGACCGGCTGTTTACAGGAAGTTTGAGTGGGTCGGAGAAGAGTCGTTTGCGTGCGTATATCAGATCCACGTTTCAGGATCAAAGGCTGAATGCTCTCATGGAGAAACACTGGAACAGCCTGGCTGATGTCAATTCGGCCCGGGATGAACGGGAATTGCAGGACATCAAAGTGCGTATCCGGAGCCTGATCATGAATGAAAATACGGCGTCGCACCAACCTGTCAGAAAAAGCCTTCCGCTCCGGATGAATTATCTCGTCCGTGCAGCAGCGGTTTTAACGGTCCCATTGCTGATCCTCTCCGGCTACCTCTGGTATCGGTTGAACCAGCGGCCAGGCGAAATTGCCGGACAAGCAGTTGTGCAGCAGGTGATCGCCACTCCGGGGTCGAGAGTCCGTTTTGTGTTGCCCGACCAGTCGGAAGTGTGGTTGAATTCCGGGAGTTCCCTCGAATTTACAAATGACATGTATGCGCGGAAACAAAGGAGGGTGAAGCTTCACGGACAAGGATATTTTCACGTTTCAAAGGACGAGGAACATCCTTTTATTGTTGAAACGGGTGAAATGAATATCAAGGTGCTTGGCACCTCATTCGATGTTTCCAATTATGCAGATGATGAGTTTATCAGTTCGACGCTCGAAGAAGGGGCTATTGTTTTACTTAACGCAACCGACAAGAAAATGGCTTGCCTGCGGCCCGGACAACAGGCTGTTTTTAACAAACAGACAACAGAACTGAAAATTAATCAGGTAAACACCCGGCTGGCTACTTCCTGGAAAGATGGGACGCTGATCTTTCGCAACTCATCATTAAAGGAAGTTACCAGGCAACTGGAACGGTGGTTCAACTGTACGATCCATGTCGATCCGGGATTAATTCATTCGAATATTTTATACACGGCAACAATTCAGGAAGAAACTTTGGGTGAAGTATTAAAAATGATCGAAATATCGACACCGGTAAAAACAAAAGTAAAAAACAGGGAGGTTACCATATGGCCTGAATAAAAACAGGGTGGTGTTGGTACCACCACCCTGTTGGCAAATTAATAGTATTCATTAACTCTGAAAAATTCAAATGTATGAAAAAAAAATGGTTCTTACAGGACCACAGGTATTTATTTACCTGGGTCGTAAAAATCTTTAACATGATGCGCTTAAGTATTTTTTTAATTGCCTTAACCAGTTTACAGGCAGTGGCGAAGGAAACCCTCGCTCAAAGTCAGAAACTGGAAATTAAAGCTGAACAGGCAACGATCGCTGAAGTTCTCAACCAAATTGAAGATGAGAGCGATTACTTCTTTTTTTATAACAACAAGACCGTGTCGTTGGATAAGGTCGTTTCGCTCGACCTGAAAGACAAAACGATCAATCAGGTTTTGGATGTTTTGTTCAAAGACACGAACGTGGGGTATACGGTCAATAACCGGCAAATTATCCTTTCAGGGAAAGAACCTGTTGTTACGGGAATTCAGCAGAACAGGACCATCTCCGGGAACGTGACGGATTCCCAGGGCGTCCCGTTGCCCGGGGTTTCTGTGGTGATTAAAAACACCACCACCGGCACCATTACAGACATGAATGGAAATTATACCCTGAATAATGTTCCGCCCGATGCCACGCTGTCATTTTCATTTGTGGGCATGAGAACTCATGAAGTCGCGGTTAGCGGACGAATCCAGGTGAATGCCACGTTGCAGGAAGAGACGATCGGGATCGAAGAAGTTGTCGCGATTGGTTACGGTACCCAGAAAAAGATCAACCTGACCGGAGCCGTGGATCAGGTGACCAGTGAGGTCTTTGAAAACCGTTCTGTTTCGAATGTGACCCAGGCGTTGCAGGGAATCGTCCCCAACCTGAATATTAAACTTCAGGATGGCAAACCTACCCGTTCGTCCAGCTTTAATATCCGGGGAAAAACTTCGATTGGAAACGAAGGAAGTGCTTTGGTATTGATCGATGGTGTGGAAGGTGACCCGGCTCTGCTGAACCCGAACGATATCGCCAGTGTTTCCGTGTTAAAGGATGCGGCTTCGGCAGCGATTTACGGTGCCAGAGGCTCTTTCGGGGTTGTGCTTATTACGACAAAAGCTCCGGAAAAAGGCAGGACAACGGTCAGCTATACCGGCAATTTTTCTGTGCTGAGACCAGTTGCCATGCCTGATCATGTCACGGACGGATATGTTTACGCAGAGCGTTTCCGCGAAGCATATTATGCCTGGAACAACTATTCTTCTTTGCCCAATAAGATCAATAAATCACAGGTTTATTCCGATGCCTGGCTTCAGACGTTCAAGGAAAGGAAGGAACAGGGTATTACCGAAGAAACGGTCACGGAAGCGAACGGAAAGTACACCTATTACGGGAATACCGACTGGTACGATGTTTTATACCGTGATCAGTCATTGGCTCATGATCATAATATCATGGTTTCAGGAGGGAACGAAAAAACAGACTTTTATGTTTCCGGACGGTTTTATGATTATAACGGTTTGTTTCAGTTCAACTCAGACACCTATCAGACCCTGAATTTAAGAGCAAAGGGCTCCCTTCAGGTCTATGACTGGCTGAAACTGACCAATAACATGGAGTTCTCGGATATGACCTACCACAATCCGATCAACGTGGGAGAGGGAGGTTCAATTTGGAGAAACATCGCCGACGAAGGTCATCCCACATCACCTGTTTATAACCCTGACGGGAGCCTGACCATGTCGGCCGCCTACACGGTAGGGGACTTTATCTACGGAAAGAACGGTATTGACACACACAAAAAGGTACTTAAAAATACCACCGGGTTTACGGCGAGCTTTTTCAATGATAAATTTCGGGTGAACGGGGATTTTACGTTCCGTAATTTTGATAACAATGACAACCAGAAACGAGTCCCTGTTCCTTATAGTACCCAGCAGGGTGTAACGACCTGGCTGAGCACCAAATATAATGATTATAAAAAATCGATCCGTAACACATTTTACACAGCAACCAATTTGTACGCCGAATATGAGAATACCTTTGCCGATGATCATTATTTCAAAGGGATGGCTGGTTACAACTATGAAACATCGAAATATGAATCAGCTTATGTGCAGCGTAATGGGCTTTTACTGGAAGATGCTGAAAGTCTGAACCTGGCATTGGGCGAATCCATTACCACATCGGCCGGTTACGAAAAATGGCGGATCGTAGGTGCTTTCTTCCGTTTTAATTATGGGTATAAAGACCGGTACCTGCTCGAGGTTAATGGTCGCTACGACGGCTCCTCCAAGTTCCCGGAAGATCAGGAATACGCATTTTTCCCGTCTGTTTCTGCCGGTTGGAGAGTTTCGGAGGAACCCTTCTGGAATGTAAGCAGTGACTTCATTTCCGATGTCAAGCTTCGCGGATCATATGGCTCACTGGGGAACGGGAATGTGGATCCATACAGTTATCTGGAACTGCTGGAGATCAGTACATCGGGCCGGGTGATCAATGGTGCGTTAAACAAATATACCAATGCTCCGGAAGTCATTCCCGAGACCTTGACATGGGAAACTGCAACTACACTGGACTTTGGTCTTGATTTTGGCATGGTGAACAGTAAACTGCGTTTTTCGGGCGACTATTACATCCGTAAAACCACCGACATGTATACGGTGGGGATGACACTCCCTGACGTTTTTGGAGCCGATTCACCCAAGGGAAATTATGCAGACATGACCACCCGGGGCTGGGAGTTATCGGTTACCTGGAAAGATAAGTTCAACCTGGCCGGTAATCCTTTCAGCTATGAGGCCCGGGCCACCTTACACGATTACCGGTCGAAGATTGACCGCTATAACAATTCAACCCGTAGTCTGAGCGACTATTACGAGGGGATGACCGTAGGCGAAATCTGGGGATATAAGACCGACGGGCTTTTTCAGTCAGAAGATGAGATCGAAGGATATGTCAATACCATTATAAAGTCCTCTGCGAACGGAACAGTTTACCCCGGAGATGTCAGATTTGTGGATCAGAATAACAGCGGTCAGATCGATAAAGGTGAAGAAACAGTGGACAAGCCCGGCGACAAAGTCATTCTGGGAAATACCGAACCCCGGTATATTTACAGCTTCACGCTCGATGCCGA
>CAZOYZ010000083.1:0-2685 GCA_964584045.1 uncultured Prolixibacteraceae bacterium
TCAAAATGAAGATCGGGCTGTAACGTGTCAATATCTTCAAATGTCGTCCTTTTGCGTTTCAGGATCTTTTTTAAGAGGTTGTTTTTGAGAGCAACGAAAAGATAACCCTTCAGATGATCAATTTCAGTATGTACTTTGTCCCGTTTCGAATAAAGATCGATAAATACTTCCTGAAGGGCATCGTGCACGATCTCTTTATCAACATTGAATTTATACCCGTAAGCAAGCAAATTTTGGGAATAGTGCTGGTAAATGACTGCAAAAGAACGGTCATCACCCTTCAGAAAAGACCGCCAGAAAAATTCAATATTGTCAGACCGGGCATCGTCCATTTTCAAACTATGGCAAGGATTAATTTACAAAGTTAAAATATTTAGCGTTTAATCCTTCTGATCATTAATGACAACGTCACGCTGATCTGGGCAAGGTAATAGGTCGGGAGGATCAGCCAGGACAACTGATCGTAAGCTGTGAACTCCCGAAAAGCGATGATGGTGTCCGAAAACACAACCATGGAAATACCAAAGAAATAAACCCACTTCACCATCGGGGCGGCTTTAATGCCACCGGCAGCCCCGAGCGAAATACAGGAAATGAGTATATAAACAAAAACGGCAAATAAAAGGGGCTTATCATCAATTGAAGGATACAGTATAAGGCCGAAAAAAATGAGATAACCTGCCAGTAAAATCACCGTTAAAGTTCTGTTCAGCCGGCCGTTCATGAAAGCGTACGACAAATACCCGACATGGGCGACAAAAAAAAGCGCGATGCCCGCGATAAACCTTGTGGTATCGCCATGCCTGTTGGACAAAAACCAGTCGCCCGCGATCGAAAAGAGGAAAGCGGCAACGATCGCCCATATGTCCTTCCGTATGCCGAGGTCTTTTCTGTAAACGATACCCAATAAAACGATGCCGGATCCCGCCACGCCGGCTTTAAAGGCAAAATCATGATAAGCCAAAGCCAGGATTGCCGACAGCACCGGGATGACCAGCAATCCATAAGTCCATTTTCCGCACAGAGGTTTTGTGTTCATCCTGCTTATTCTTTTGTTAAAAGCGGGGCTAACAGATGCTTTACACTTTTAAAAACTTTCCTTTCCGGTACATCAGCCAAAGAATCCCAAAGATCAGCGAAACGTTTGCCAGGGTGATCACCGTTCTGTAGTAGTCTCCCAGATATTGTTCCGTTCCGTGAAGAAGAGAAGTGGTCACGCTGCTAAAGTTAATGATCTCGTACAACATATAGGCCAGGATGGAGTTCATTCCGTATATCTTCAGCCAGTTCAGGTATTTTCCGTAGTTTTTATAATCGACCAGATAATAAAATACGGCCATGAGGATGAAACAGATCCCGCTGCTGTAGAGCGTCATCGTACTCGTCCATATTTTTTTGATAACAGGCATCTGCAATCCCCATACCTGACCGGCGATGATCATCAGCACGCCACCCAGCAGCAGATACTGCATTTTCCTGATCTTCGAGGCGCTGCCTTTCAGGATCTGTCCGGCAAACACGCCGGTCATCACCGTGACCGCAAAATTCAGGCTGCTCACGATCCAGGTATAACGATAGCCATCTGCAAAAACAACGCCCGCTTCCGTCACAGTCGCCCGGTCACGGAACCGCCCCAGGACTACCCGGTCCACATATTCAGCCAGGTTATGATCGGGAGTAAAATCTCCCCCTCCGAAATCGCCAATCCGGACAAACATCAGCAAGGTCCAGTAGATTAAAAGGAACCCTGAAGTAACGATGATCTGCCAGCGCCGATCGAGATGCATCAGTAAGATCGCTGAAAGCAGATAACCGATGGCGATGGATTGAAGCGTATTTGAAAAGAGGTAGATCTGGTCCGGGTCCAGGGCCAGAAGATTTCCCTGGCACATCATCCCGAATATCCAAAGCAGCAAGACCCGCTTCAGGATGCGTTTATAGAGCTGCCCCTTACCCCCGTTCTTCAAATATTTGGAGAACGCGAAAGGCATGGAAGCTCCGGCCATAAAAAGGAACAAGGGCATGATCAGGTCCCAGAATACGAAACCTTCCCAATGAACGTGTTCAAATTTGGTGGCGAGCCAGTTTGTAAGCGGCCAGTCCATCGCTTCGGCCAAACGCCTGAATACCGGCTGAAAAAATACCAGACAAAACAGGTCAAAACCTCGCAGTACATCCAATGAGCCTAAACGCTCCGGCTTTTGATTTTCCATATACAAATTTTAAACGGATTTACTTTGGAGAATAGCGGCAAACTTCCGAATGCATGGTGTAAAGGCTTGGTCGTTCACCATCGAAAACCAGGATTGGGCTGGAATGGTCACCCGGCACAATCGGGTTACCCGGATACTTCGTCCAGTGGATCAAATCGTCCGACATGGCCACATTGGAATTCCATTCCACCGGTGACGCCGGATCCTGCCAATCCATCCGGTTTGTTGCATGATAATACATGTAATACTTATCCTGGTATTTCACGATCTGATTGGCAGCCACGGCGGCCTGGTCGTATTCATCCGGACCTAACGGGAGAACCGGGTCATCCTGTACATTTTTCCAGCATAATTTGTCTGCCGAAGTGGCCAGCCAGATGGCCATATCATTCCTTTCATAAAAAAGGTACCATTTCCCGTCTTCAATCCATACCGTGGGAGTTCCGTACGGACCGGGGATGGTGTCACCGGC
>CAZOYZ010000083.1:2785-14514 GCA_964584045.1 uncultured Prolixibacteraceae bacterium
CCGGCAAAAACAGGATTACCCGGGTAAGCAACAAATTCTACCATTTGGGATGAAAACCCGTCGTGCTGTGTAGAGGGTTTTGTACTGTTCAGGCACGAAGCCAACGCAAAAAGGACACCCGGAAAAACCAATTTTAATGTGCGGCTCAGACTTTTGAAATTCATAAGAAACTCGTTTTCGACATACAATCATGATCAGGTCATGCTTTAAAATCTGCTTCGTCCGTGAAGCCCTCACCCCATCTTCTTCAAAACACCAAAATTGCAGGCAGAAACAGTCGCGCATGATTTCCGCTAAAATATCTAAATTTGTTCTGTTTTTAACGATTGTCACGGATAATTTTATGAACGAAGGAAACAGTATCCCATTTCCTGTCCTGTTCAATCCTTTTAAACACCACAGGAGCTTCGTCCTGGAAACCCTGAAAACTCAGGATATGGACAGGATTACCCTTTTGCTCGAAGCGGTTTGCAATAATTATATCGACATCTATACCGGCGATCTGACGCCCCGGGATATTGGTCATGAAATTATCGGAATCCTCGAAACGAGACTCTTGCTGCAAAAGCCGGACTTTGACCGCACGATCAGGAACGGGTACCTGCAGGTGAAATTAATAGACCAATCGGAATGGATTATCCGCAAGAGTGATGATCCTGAACGCTATGTGCACATCCATCCAGCCAGAACAGGTGCGTTCACAGTTCGTTTTAAAGGTTCAAGTTTAAAAACCGTCTATATGCTAAAAACCCGTACCGGACAGCAAAACGATTCACCTTCCCTGGAAGAAGTTAACAGGGTAAGATCAGAAGTCTCCCTCTCTCCCGTCAAGAAACTCGAACATGGCAAAGGTATATTGAGGTGTCATGAAAAGTTTGTTGAACAAACATAAATTACGAGTACGACTTTGGAGATAGCTGGAAACATGAAGTTCTTTTGGAAAAGATCATTGAGGCGGATGAAAAAGATCATATACCAAGGTGTACCGGCGGCGAAAGGAATTGTCCACCAGAAGACTGCGCAGGAATTTGAGGTTATAGAAAATTACTGCAAACGATTTTCAAATGTTATCCAAATGACTATCTTTGCAGAGTATTAGTCAACAAAAATAGAATGAAATATGCTGAAATTGAAAAGAAACTAAAAAAAGCCGGATGCTACTGGGTGAGGGACGGCAAAAAGCACCCTTGGTGGTACAGCCCGATAACGGGATTGGAGTTTCAATTGAGCCGCCATAAAAGCCAGGAAGCAAAATTTGGCACAATGAAATCAATCAGTAAAGATTCAGGGGTCAATCTTTAGCCCCTGGTTTAATAAAAAGGAGTTTGTCATGAAATTAAACGCGATCATTGAAAGAGGCAAAGACGGCACGTTCGACATACACTATGATGTGGAACAGGAGAACCCATATAGATTTAGTCTGCTGGGACAGGGCAACACCGTTGAGGAAGCCGTTAAAGATTTTTATGCAAGCCGCGACGATATTAAGGAGTATTACCGGGAGGTTGGAAAAGAGTTTCCCGAAAATCTGGAGTTTGAATTTAAGTACGATGTGGCTTCATTTTTGGATTCGTACAGCGACAAAATATCGCTTGCCGGGCTGGGGCGGTTAACGGGGATAAACCGTAAGCAGTTAAGCCACTACCTTACCCGCACAAGAAATCCCAGCCGAAAAACGGTTGAGAAAATAGAAGCAGCCTTGCACGACTTTGGCAAAGAAATAAGTCAGGTTCATTTTATTTGACTAATACACTTTTAAAGTCCTGACTTTTGGCACCGTCTTTTCAGGCGGTGCTTTTTTATTTTCAAAAAATTTGGATATATTGTTTAAACGATATTTTATTCAAAGTTCCGTTTTTCAACTTATTCCAGGATTTTTAGCAAGGGGATCAAAGCCGGGTCCACGTTGCAAAGTTGTCTGGTGTCTCCTTTTTCTGCTATAAATAAACGGATTTGATGTCCCTTTTTTGTTTTGAATGTCCTGATCCCATCCTTATTTGTGAATCCGATCCTTGGTTTGCTCACTTTAATTCCTGATTTCACCAATGTAATATACGCACCAAACCAGTCCGGTTCTTCAGGGAAAACATATTCATCAAAAACCCGCGGCCTGGGATGGTATCGGGGACTTGTTGTTGTCCGGTGTTTTAGCATTAAACCGGTGGGCGCAATTTTTTCGTTTTGAACGACAAAAGGGAAAATATGAAGATCATAACCGTATGCTTCGAGTACAATATGGTCCGGCGTGTTGATCTTCTCCTTCCAGTCTGCGGTAATACCAATCCCAAAGTCTCCGAACGTTTCTTTATAGGTTGACATATCCAGGACTCCATGTTTCTGAGTAAGGTGCCAGTATGCAGGAAGCCGGTTATAAACACAAAGTGTGGAATTACCTATCTGATCCGTATATCCGTTGACCGGGGTAAAAGACCCCTGAAGAAATGCGACCGCCCGTTCATTTTCATTTTTGCCAACCGCAACAATACAGTGAATTTGTTGCTGAAAACAGGCCCCGCCGGTCATACTACCCATGGCGGCATCCTCCAGTTGATAGGATTTGAAAATGAAAGGCATCATAGATGCTTTTCCGGTCACTTTAAAGGGATACCTGCGGTTATCGTTGAGTGCGAGCGCCCGCGGAGGAGGGCTATAGCAATCGTCAGGGCCTTGCGTTAACACGGGAGAGCGGGCATCTCCCGGTCCAAGGAAATTCCTGTAATCACGGCTGATCCCGGTTACGGGCAGCTTCAAAACGGGGTGGGTCAGCGCCGATTGTAAAAGGAAGATGGTCCATCACTTCCTTTGTTTCCTTCCGGATACGCGCATCCTGACAACACACACCAATGTCCTTTAATGCCCTAAATATAACCCAATTATACCCCGGTGACGCGAACTCGTCAATCCCGAAAAAAGAAATGTGGTTATACCAACGGGTCCACTGCCCTTTCGCCATTTTTTCCAGGCGCGCATCGTTAAAACGGTCAGCGGCCAAAAAGAAAGTCTGGATATACATGGCGAAAACATTGCTATAGGCCGTGAAATCCCTGTAAATGTCAAAAACCTCGTGATCCCACCTGCGTTTTGCGGCTTCCACCACCCGTTTGCAACAAGAAATAAAACCGGCCCGTGTCGCAGGAGACATTTTATCTTGCTGCGTCCATAAATCGCAAAACAACACATGCGATTGAAAAAGGGCATTATTCCAATCGACGAATTTCTCACCATTCCGCCAAACCCATCCCCAATGGCCATAGGTCGATGATTCAGGATCGTCGTCCTGTTGCGAAATAACCAGGTTTAATACCGTATCGGCTTTTGGACATTCACCGCCTGAACGGTATAATAACCAGGCATAATTCAGAGATGCCGATTTCTTATCGGCGGCATAATCGTTATTCAGTTTCTCCAGAAGCAGCTTTTCTTCGGCAGTTATCTCCTGGGCGTAGATCAACGCTCCCAGGAAACAGCTCATCAGTAATAGTGTAAGTTTTTTCATCTGTGTAAATTTTCAAAATTGGTTCGCATAATTTTCGTATCTGCTTCTGTTTCTCAATTAAAATCCCAACGGATGGAATAGCCATTTGCTCATTTTCGGTTTGCATGAACTTTAGCGCTTATGGCTATTTCATTTGTACAATTTTATGGCAATTATTCCGGCTTCACATCTTCTTATCATTTAATAGTTACTTCAACCTTATTTTTCATTTTTGTTCGAATTCCGGCCACATTTGTCATCCCTTCAAATCCGGCTGAGGTTAATTGCTTTCCCTTCGGCGTTCGGACGGTCACCTTGCTCTTCATGGAATCCGGAATGCCGATTTCCAGGGACTCCTCCGGCAATTTCCCATGCATCGTGCATGAGACGGTTGTTGTCCCATCTTTTCGTTTGCAGACTTTTACATCGATTTCAAGATCCGTTGAACCCGGTATCTTCAAATTGCCGATTTCAATCTCCTGATCAACCAGTTCATCCGGCACATGAGGAACGATCCTGAGCCTCTTTTTCATGGCATCATAGTCAATTCCGAATAAATGCTCGATAATGGCCTGAATATACTGCGATGCGGTCCAGCCATACCGCGCCACCCCTTCGCCTGAGCCGGTTGATGGAGCAAGATACTCAAAATACCTGGCGTTAAAATTTTTGATGGTTGACCAGGCCAGTTCCGCGGCAAGATCATGTCTGCCGGCATCCTCCAATCCCTTGACAATAAAAAGATTTCTCATGGTCCAGACATCGCCGAACCATGCCCTTCCATCGTATACCCCTGTCGCTTCCAGATAGCCAGGCTCGGTCCGCGCGACGGTCGTCAGCGGACGTATGCCCCAATAAAAAAGGGAAGTATCCAGCAAACAGGGAATCAGCTTCCTGACCTGATCCGGCGAGGCAATGCCTAGTCTCAGCGGATCGAAAGTCGTACACAACAACCGCTTATCCTGCTTCTTCTCACGTGCGTTGTAGTTGTAGTAGACCTGGCTCTCGTGATTCCAGTTAAACCGGTTTATCGCATCCCTGATCTTTTCAAACGCTTCAAAAAAAAGCGTTGCTTCGCCTTGCTTTCCAAGGTACCCGGCCAGTTGTCCGGTGTGATCACATCCGACGGCTACCGCGACATTCAGATCAACAGGAGCAATGATGCCCGGATTTCGATGGGAGTTACTGAAGGTTTCTTCAAACGCTGCGGTGACGAGTCCGGTTGCCGGGTCCGCCTTTTTGGCAGAAAGCCAGTAAGCCAGGTACTTCTTCATACTTTGATAGATCGTGTCCTGGATGGACCTTGACTGGCTTCGCCTTGCCACATCGAAAGCCGCCTCAAAAAAACGCGGCAGACTGCTCACGTCGCCAACCTGTCCGCGGTACGGAGATCCTCCCCATAAGTCGATCCTTCCGTCGGGGTTTTGATCCTGGACTTCCGCGAAACCACGCATGATATTTTCGACAAATCGTTGATCCATCCATTTCGCTCCCCCAACGCACAAACTGGCGTCGAGCTGCCACCAGTTTTGCCCGTAGTGTCCGCCGGGAGACAGCGTAGGATAGTTAAACCCATTTACGGGAACATCGGTGATGACACATTCTTCCAACACCTGAAAGGCATCACGGAAATCATCCTGTGATATCCCCGGCAATGTGATGGTCGGAACCACGTCGCTGCCTGCCAGATTAGGTTTCGGAATAACAGGCCTGGCTTTTCCACGGGCAATTTTGATCCAGTCAATCCAGATATCTCCTCTTTGCCACATCCGGGCCGGCTGAATCTTGATCTGATCAATTATTCCCTTCCAATGATGATCCATGAAGCAAATAACCTCCTGC
Source organism: uncultured Prolixibacteraceae bacterium (assembly GCA_964584045.1). Classification (GTDB taxonomy): domain Bacteria; phylum Bacteroidota; class Bacteroidia; order Bacteroidales; family Prolixibacteraceae; genus JBCFBK01. The sequence goes on from CAZOYZ010000083.1 coordinate 8,103, forward strand.
CATTCTCTGCAGTCCGGCTTCATCGCAAAGCGGACCGATCCGGCATTAACGCCTTGTTTTTCCATAGTCTGCCAGCGAACAAACCCATCCGTTTCCGGCGACAGGTTCAACAGACGAATAACGATCTGATTATACCGGGCAGCCGAAACCCCCAATCCGCGGGGTGATTCCAGTTCATACCTCAGGTTCGGCGCATAGATTTGGGTTACCCATGTGGTATCGGTCCAAAGGTTCCTCACGCCCTGAATGGACAGCCACACAGCGCCGCCCGTCACACTTCCGGTGAGCGCATCAGATACAGACCATCCCTCCCGGTCATTCCACCGATCGAATCCCCAGAACCAGCCGACATGACCTGTATCGGCATGATCCTGATCAGCCCCCTCCCGAACCGGTATTTCTTTGGGAGGTATCCAACCCGAAAACAGGGTTATAATGCACAGCAAAAGCAAGGGTTTCACGACATCGGTCAGATCAGCGTATCTCATCGTCCCGTTTTTTAAAACATAAACCGTTCAAACCATTCGATGATGGCATGGTCGTCGTTCTTATCGTATGGCCAGCCATGGGGTTCGTTCTCTTTGGTAATAAGCCGGTTTGGAACGCCATATTCTGCCAGTTTTGCCACAAAACCAACCGATTGGGAATAGGGTACGATCGGATCTTTGGTCCCGTGAAAAATCAATATCGGAGCAGTCTCTGAAGTGATAAAAAAGTAGGGAGACGATTGTCTGAACAGCTCAATTTGCTTCTCCCGCGGGGGTGATCCCCGGAAAAAAGCAGGCAGAAAAACAGAGGTCACGGAATAATCTGAAAAGAGTGAATCCGGATGATGGTAGTTGACAAAATTCGTGGGCGGACAAATACAAGCCACTGCCTGGACTTTGCTCGAAACCAGATTCACCGAATCGACCAGGTCCTGGTCTTTTAACGCATGTTCTTTCCTGTAATCCGCTTCCGGCTGACGATCTCTTCCGTGAACACCCGCTGAAACGGCAAGGTGCCCTCCCGAGCTGCTGCCCATAATCCCAAAACGATCGGGATCCACGCCAAAACGATCTGCATGATACCTTACAAAACGAATAGCACGCTGGATCTGGTCCACGATCTCAGGCACCTTGTAGCGTGGCTGTGAGCCGTGAGAAACCAGAAAAACTGTTTCGCCACGATCCGTGAATTCCTGACATTCTTTTTCCGAACAGGCGGATGCGTGATAAGACATCCATCCGCCGCTCATTAACCTGAAAACCGCGATCCCATTCTGTTTTTCAGGGATCAGCACATCCATGATCAGGGCAACCCCACCCCGGTGATCGTAGACCACATCCGAAAGACGTTTCACCTTGTTTTCAGCAAACAGGTTTACATAAATCAGAAAGACTAAAAATGAAAGCGTTATTCGTATGTTCATCGCGAAAATCGTTGAGAAGTTACTTTCGTGTCTAAATTACGCATTTAAAAGCTGACGGTTGAAGCACGCAGAAGATATTTGTCAAAAAACGCGGTAAACGCGTTATGGTCAATCGAATCAATTCGCCAGGTGTGACCTTTTGCTTCTCTCGGGACAAACAGGTGGGGCACGTCATATTCCATTAATTTGGCCACAAAGGACACGGACTGACTAAAAGGAACCAATTCATCGGCGGTGCCATGGACAACGCACATCGGAGGCGTTTTTTCCGAAATGAAGAAATAAGGAGAAAAGGATCTCAGAATTTCGTTCTGGAACGCTTTCGAACTGTCGGCTGTTGCAATGAATGCATCACTTACCCCATGATTCCGGGCTTTGAAAAAATCGAACCAGTTGGTATGCTTGTCGAGGTAATGAACAAAGTTCGTGGGCGGACTAAAACAGGCTACCGCCTGAACCCTGCTGGATACCAGATCCACAGAATCGATCTGCTTCTCCGCGGAAACAGATCGATTCTTCCGGTATTCCTGCTCCGACCTATCATCTTGTCCAAAAACTCCGGCAGACACTGAAAGATGGCCGCCGGAACTTTGTCCGGTGATTCCCAATCTGCCGGGCTCAATTCCGAATTCAGCAGCATGAAAACGGATATAACGGATCGCACGCTGGACCTGCCCGATAATCTCCGGGATCGTGTATCCCGGCTGTGAACCATGAGAAACAACAAACACAGTATAGCCCCTGTCAGTATATCGTCTGAACGACCGCGTACTCAATACCGAAGCCGGCCATGACTCCCAGCCACCGCTTACAAGGCGAAGGATTGCCGCCCCGTTTTGTTCTTCCGGAGTAATCACATCGAACACAAAAGCGACCCCGGCTTTGTAATCGTAAATCACATCACTGATACGGCTGACATTCTGCTGAGCGTCGATTTTGACAGTACACCCTAACAGCATCCCAACGATAAAAGCGAATTGCTTCATGACCCGTCATTTTTGGTTTATCCTTTATGAAACTCCAATCATCATTTGCCTGTACGGTTCCGGTACGATAACATCCCCCCCTTTCCGGTCAATTCGGATTCACATCCCACCACAAAGGCGTGGATTCCAGATCGGGACCACCCAATAATACGACCGCCTTTTCGACCTCCTCGGGCTGGACGATCTTTTCAAGGTCCGCAAACGGTAATCTGGTGACAATTTGTCCAAGCGCCGAATTGATATTGGCATTCACCGAATGTTTTTTTGCATAGAGCCGGGGAAGACGTGTCCTCCGGTATTCCGCAAAGGCCTCAATACTGATCGGGAATAAGGCAATCCACTTCTGGGTGATGATTTGCTCATATTGTTTATTCCTGTCAGTAGAAAATTTGACGGGAATATCGCTTGCCGGCGGATCATAGTACGGGTGGTTACCCGGAGCAACGGGGGTTGCCGTGCTATTGACATACTGGCTGATCTCACTGCTTGAAACGGTCGTTCCCCGCCACTGTCTGATGGAAGTCTCGATCCCTTTTTCGTAATAGGATTGGGCGGTTCCCCCACCCATATTCCATCCCCTCCAGACTCCTTCAGCCTTCAGAAAATGAGTTTCTGCCGCGTGCACATAGTTGATTGGCGTAATAAACTGATTCCCGTCTTTAAATCGTTCGCCATACCGTGAACTTGAATGATAATAGGCAAAAAGCTCCGGCGGATATCCGCTTGTGAAACCATGATACCCTCCTACATTATTCTTAAATTCGGCCGGATAACCCTCGACATCCATCGAGGAATGGTGGATCACGGGCATCCAGTATTCAGAAAGTCGCGGGTCATTGTATCCCACCATAAAGCTTTCCATGGATGCGCTCATGTAATCCGGAGACCCAAATGACTGATTCCGGGGCATCCCGTTCCCCGTTGTTCCCCACGTGGTAACAGGGACCAGGGCATCATGATCGTTGGTTTCAAGGGTTGGACCGGCGGCAGCAGCCTCGCCTTCCGTCTTTGCCTTGTCAGGATCAATATTGGAAATCCGGATCGCCATCCGTAAGCGCAGGGAATTCCCAAACCTAAGCCATTTTGAAGCATCTCCGTTATAAATCATATCCCCCGCGCCAAACACATTCAACGCCGGGTCTTTGTCCACGGCGGCACTCAAACCGGCAATGGCCGCGGATAAATCAGCGAACATGTGGTCATAGACCTCCTTCTGACTCTCGTAACTGACTCTTTCCTGTCCTTTGATGGCTTCGGTATAAGGTATAGGCCCCCAAAGATCGGTCAGTTGCTGCATGATAAACACTTTAAAAATAACCGCGATGCTGTATGCCGGGATATTCTTATCCTTCGTCACATCCAGAATACTGTACAGCGGAGGCAAGGCGAGCGTATAATGTTTACTCCAGCCATTATTAAACCATCCTGTATTCAGAAAATTCTGCTCACTGATACCGCTCCCGTTCCCGCATACCGTGTAACCGCAAAAATGATTGGCCATGGTGCTCGACATCCGGTTATAATTGTCCGAGCTAAGCCAGTTGCAGGCTCTGAAAATCGCGTTGGAAAAGAGTTGCGCAAGTTGTTTTTGTCCCACTTCCATCAGCGCTGCCTCGTTGATATTGTATTCTTCAAACTTGTCCGTACATGAATTCAAAGGGATCAGAAACAGAAACACCCAGATGAACTTCATCGAATATGCGGCTATCATGTTTTTCACCTTGTTCATAACAATCAGATTTTAATCGATTTATAATTCCATTTTAATATTAACGCCAAGGGTTCTGGTTCCCGGTAACTGAAAGCTCTCCGAGCCAAATCCGTTCACACTGATATCATAAGCGTCGTCCGGATCAAACCACTTGCATGCATTATACAAGAAAAATAAATTACGGGCTACCAGGGATACCTGAAGGCTTTTTATCCCCGTGAGCCTGGTCGGAACACGATAGCCTACCGACAATTCTCTCAGGCGGGAGTATGTGGCGTCGTGCGTGAAAGGTTCGCCGCTGCCATTGGTAATCCGCCCACCGACACGGGTCGCGTACGACTGGGCAGAAATCACGATGTCATTCGGCGTCCCGTCTTCCTTTACCCCTTCAAAAATAAATCCTCCCTCGCGACCTTTCAGGGATTCTTTCCCCGTACCGGCCAAAAGTAAATGGGCTTCCGTAATTGACTGTCTGATTCCTCCGTAGTTCAGGTCGATCAGACAGGATACGACCCAATTTTTATAGGAAAAGGTGTTGGTCAGTCCGCTCCTGAAATCGTGGTTATAATTTCCCAGGCGATGTGAATAGGTGCTTGTAATTTTGGGCAATCCCTGCGCATCGACCACGATTTCTCCTTCCTCATTTCTTTCGTACCCTTTTGTATAAATCTCGCCATAGGGTTCTCCGACGATTGCCTTGCTTGAGCCTGCGGACAGATTTCCGGTCGAAATTTCATATTCGGTGACGGTTTTGGCAAGTTCGATGACTTTATTCCAGTTACGTGCAAAATTCAGATCAAGGCTCCAGTTAAAATCGCTTGATTGTAAAGGCTTTGCACTTAGAAGGATCTCGATTCCTTTATTCTGAATATTTCCGCAGTTGATGAAACCCGCGCTATATCCTGATGCCGATGGCGTCAGAGTCAGTATAAGCTGATTATAGGTATTCGACTTATACCATGTGGCATCCAGTTTCAGGCGATCCTGGAAAAATCCGATTTCGCAACCGGCCTCCCACGATTTGGTCATTTCAGGAATCAAATCGATGGGAACTCTGATCGACAAAGGACTGAGGAAGCCCACCGGTCCCAAAGCCGCTGCCGCGAAAGTCTGGTGCCGGAGGTTCCACGGCGCATCATTCCCAACCTCCGCGTAAGAGCCGCGTAACTTCAGGTAGGAAAACAGATGCGGAAGTGAAACCATGTTCGAAACAATACCTGTTAACCCGACAGAAGGATAAAAGTAGCTGTAGGGCGGAGGTAACGTGGAACTCCAGTCGTTCCGGGCAGTCACATCCAAAAACAAATAATCCCGAAAATTCAGGTTCGCGACACCGTAGACAGCCTGTTTCTGGATATGAGATTCGCCTTCAGAAACCGTTAATTTCTGCGCGTAAGCCAAAGCGAATTTATTCTCCATGGTAAGACCTCCCGCCGATGACGCCAGGCTTCTCGCGAAGACATCCTTGATTTCAGCGCCCAGACTAACACTCACGTTGAAATCCTTTTTGACTTGTTTCCGGAAGACCAGCAATGCGTCTCCGATAAACGTCTGATTTTTGCTCATGGCAGTTTGGTAATCGCCCTTCCCTGAAAAGATATAGACGGTATCCCACCAAGTTCTGGCCTGACTGTCACTATACTGAACATTCAGTCCGCTCCGCGCCTGTAAAGACAGCCAGTCCGTGAAATTATACTTTACCGAGGCAAACGCATTGATCCTGTGCAAAGCGCTGGGTCTTTCGTTGGCATACATGGCCCAGTAGGGATTGTTCACACTCGTGGAGCCTACTGCCCACGTGTTTTGCCGCAGCGATATATCCTCATCATAATACGAGTAGTTTTTCAAATCCGAAGTCCTCAGACTCCTGGGCATCATACAAAGCTGGTACATGGCGCTGAACTGGCCAATTCCGGTGTCAATATCGTCTTTTATCTTCTGATTAAAATACGTTACCTTAAGATCGGCATGAAGGTTCTTCACGATCTCGGATGAAACACGGAGGTTAAAATTATGACGTTGCATATTGTTGGTTTCCAATAAACCCCTGGAAACCGTATTTCCGTACGACATGTACACATTCGCCCTCGCCACGCCGGTGGAGTAGGAGAACGTATTCATATACGTCTTTCCGGTTCTGAAGAAATCTTTCATATTATTCGGCTGAGGCTCCAGTTTGACTTGCTTTCCGGTCCAGTCGGTTACCGTTTGTCCGGTCATCTTTGGTCCCCAACTCGAAACATCGCTGGACGGATTAAAACTGCCATTCAGTCCCTGCGCGTATTCATTCTGTAACTCAGGATA
>CAZOYZ010000084.1:0-14455 GCA_964584045.1 uncultured Prolixibacteraceae bacterium
GTAAAGGATTTGCTTGGCAGGATGAGCCTGCATGAAAAGATATTGCAGTTACAGCATCTGCAGGGTGTTCCGGGAACAGGATATCGGGATGGAAACAGCTATGGATGCGTCGTGAATACGGGTCTGAGTGCAGATCAGGCTGCCACAGCCTATGCTGAATTACAAAAGTATATGCAGGACAGCACCCGCTGGGGAATACCTGTTCTGACCTGCACGGAGGCTCTGCACGGCGCCGTTCAGGGAAACTGCACCATTTATCCGCAGGCAATTGCCCTGGGAAGCACCTTCAACCCGGAACTGGTGCGAAGGATGGCAGAATCTGTTTCCCGGGATTTAAAAGCCACGCACATTTAGTTTGAAAATCATTTGATGAGAGATAATTTCAAATATTTCTTCGAAGAATTTTATCCAGCACTTTGCATGTTTGCATGTAAATATGTTGACTCGGTGGAGATTGCCCACGACATGGTTCAGGAGGCATTTATTAAATGTTGGAAAAATTTTGATAAATTTGATTCAAAACTTGCTGTCAAGTTATTTTTATATACACTTACCCGCAACGAATCACTGAATTACCTCAAGCATAAAAAAGTGGAGTTGAAGTCACAGAAACGTATTGCTGCCGAAATGTACTTTAAGGAACAAGTAATCGAACAAGAGTCTTACCTCTTGCTAAATCAAGCAATAACGGAACTTCCACCACAGGGTCGACGTATTATTGAACTGGCATTGGAAGGATTAAAAAACCATGAGATTGCTAAAAAGATGAACATCTCAATCAATACAGTAAAAACGATCAAAGCACGTGCCTACAAAGTCATCAGATCTAAGTTTGAAGAAAATGATATCATGATTCTCTTTTCCCTGCTGATACATTAAATTTCTATTGTTTTTTCTTTTGCAATTATCATTTTCAAAAAAAGTCAAAAAAAAATCAAAATTGATTCACCCTGTTTTCATGTCAAGTTGTTGTTGAGCAAAACGCAACTGAAATGGAAACATCAGAAAATTATATTAAAATTGCCCAACTCATCGCCAAAGAAACCTGCTCGGAATTAAATGCTGGAGAACAAATCAGGCTTAATGACTGGTTGGCCGAAGACTTACAGCATAAAATCATATATGCCAGACTGAAAGAGCAAAACAAATTCTCGGACTGGAAGAAACAGTTTGATCAGATAGAACATGATACTGTATGGGATGATATTCAAATCCAGATCAATCATAGTAAAATTCATACATTACAACGATTCCTTCGAAAGAATGCTGCCGTATTATTACTTCCGCTTGTACTAGGCTCCATTGGTCTGCTTTTACTTTGGAAGAACTCTTCCACGGAAAAGCTACTGCCCAATGATTTCTTAAATTCCACGCTGGTGCTTGCCAATGGCGATGTGATTGATTTGTTTTTATTAAGCACCGATTCAGTTATTAATGAGTCAATAGTTTTCTCACCACATTCCGGTACACTAATTTACTCACATAAAAAAAATTTATCTGAACGCCCAAATACCCTTTTGGTCCCTCGAGGAAAAGAATGTCGCGTTAAGTTAGCCGACAATACCTTAATACATTTAAATTCTGAAACAAAACTTTCCTATTTCACAGGTTTCTCAAATCAGGAGAAGCGTCAGGTAAAACTGTCAGGAGAAGCTTTATTCGAAGTAAGTAAAAATCCCCAACAACCATTTGTTGTATCAATGAAAGGGCAGGATATTGAAGTACTGGGCACTACTTTCAACATTAAAGCCTACGACAATGATCCTACGATTACAACAACCCTGGTCGAAGGTAAAGTGAAAATTAACTTCTCAAATAAGAAACACGCTTCAATCCTGCTTTCTCCCGGACAGCAGGCACGATGGACGCATTCGACGAATAACATAACGGTTGGAGAAGTGAGTACTTGCCAATACACTTCATGGAGAGATGGTGTTTTGGGATTTAGGGGTGAAAGACTTGAAGATATCATGATTAGCCTTTCCCGTTGGTATAACCTTGAAGCAGAATTTATTGATTCGGACTTAAAAGACGAACGTTTTGGCGGAGTATTGAGGCGACAGGATTCAATAGACTCTGTTATCCGCAATTTTGAAGCTACCAATAAAGTAAAAGTTACCCGTGTTGGCAACAAGATAATATTCTCCCAAAAATAAAGAACGAGAGATGGTTGCACATCTCTCGTTTTCAATCGATTTCTGTCAATCAAGAAATCATTCTATTATTTATTAAATTCAAAAACTAAACTATGAAAAAAAAATGTAAATCATTCTTCTTTAGGAAGAAGTTTAAAGTATTTTTAATGATGAAACTATTTATCGCCTTTTCCCTAATAGGCTCGATGAGCCTATCTGGTGCAATAAAAGCCCAAAGTACAAGGGTTTCATTGCAGATGGAAAATGTAGCACTTGAGGATGTTTTGTGGAAAATTCAGGAACAAACAGACTTGCAGTTTTTATATAGTGTTGACGACATTAGAGAAGTCAATGGTTTGAGACTGAATAAGAAGAACTGTCTGATTACTGATATCCTCAAGGATTGTATGAAAGGGACGAATCTGGAATACAAAGTAAATGACGAAACAATTATCATCCAACGCATTCAGCATCCACAAAAGAAGGAGTCTGCAAAATCAGGAAAACAAGATGGAGTCACTGTTTCCGGTAAGATTATTGACTCTGACGGGATGTCTATTCCGGGAGCTTCGGTTTCGGTAAAAGCAAATGCCTTTTTCGGAACCATATCCAATGAGGAGGGACAATTTATCTTAACAAATATTCCAAAAAAATCCACTCTGGTATTTTCATTTATTGGTTATGCCCGCTTTGAGATGGACATCGCTAAAATGGCAGATAAAGACCTTTCTGCTTTAACGGTAAAGCTTGAAAAGAGTACTCAGAGCATTGATGAAGTTGTTGTTACAGGAACAGGAAGCCAGCGTAAAGCCAGTATCGTTGGTGCGATCAGCACCTTGCGTCCTGAGGAACTTCGCACTCCGACCCGCTCTTTATCGACCCAGTTGGCAGGTAAGGTAGCAGGGGTAACCTTTATTCAGAGTTCGGGACAGCCTGGTAGAGATGGTGCAAGCTTTATCATTCGTGGTATTAACTCTGCTACAGGGAACTCTTCTCCGCTTATCTTGATTGATGGATTGAAACGTGATATTGACGATGTGGACCCGAATGATGTAGAAAGCTTTTCGGTGTTGAAAGATGCCTCTGCTACGGCAATTTATGGTTTAGAGGGTGCAAACGGTATTATTGTGATTACCACAAAAAACGGGAAAGCTTCTGATCGCCCATTGGTGCGCGTAAGTCTTTCCTCATCGATTAATAATTCTACTTATAAACCCGACTGGGTTGATGCCTACGATTATGCCCGAATGAGAAACGAAGCGGCTGTTTCGCGCGGGAAAGATCCATTTTATAACGATGATATTCTTGCGAAATTTCAGGATAATGACCAGGATTTCTATCCGAATGTGGATTGGTATAAAACGCTATATAAACCAAATAATTTGGCAAAAAAAGGAAACTTTAACATTGGCGGAGGTGGTAACGTGGTCACCTACTATATGTCGGGTGGTTTTTATACTGAAGACGGGATGTTTAAAGGCGATGTTCAGGGATATGATTCGAATGCCAAGTACAACCAGTTTAACTTTCGTTCGAACCTGAAAGCCGATATTAGTTCCACTACTACTTTGGGATTGGGTTTCGATGGTCGCTACAATACAACAACCGAACCGGGTCAGGGGGCTGGGAGTATTCTTGGTATTATCAATACAACCAACCCCACGCTTTTCCCGGCTGAATATTCGAACGGAGCAGCGCCTATTGAAGACTCGGGTGTACGTAATCCTTTCTCGGTATTGAATAAAACCGGTTTTAAACAAATTTATCAGAATGTGATGTCAACCAACATCAATTTGGTGCAGAAACTTGATTTTATTACCAAAGGCTTGTTCTTTAATGGAGTGGCTTCATTCTCGAAAGTAAATAACTATGAACACCGGTACATTAAAGATTACGAGCAACACCGGATCGATTTTATAAACAGTTACAATAATTCGGGTTATGATGAAAACGGAAACCTGATGACGATAAACGCTACGCCCAATATTGATGACAAGATGCGTTTTGAAGTACCGGCAGCTACCGGAAATCGTACCATTGAGCTACAGGGCAGCATCAACTATAGCCGTACCTTCTTCGATGACCTGACTGTTGGAGGACTAATTATCGCAAAGCAACGCGAATATTTGGATGATAAACCTACGGGGTCAGGAGGGCAATTATTAATTAACGCCCTTGCTGCCCGTGAACAGTCAATTGCCGGTCGAGCTACACTCGATTATAAAAGCCGCTATTTTATGGACATTAACTTCGGTGCTTCGGGTTCGCAATTGTTTACACCTGAAAACCGTTGGTCCTCTTTCCCGTCTTTGGGGGCAGGCTGGATGATCTCCGACGAACCCTTCTGGGCAGCAGTAAAACCAACTATCGATATGCTTAAATTGAGGGCTTCATACGGGATTGTTGGTGCTCCTGGCTCTGCGATGCGTTACGGTTATCTGGGAACCACCGGCCCAACCGGTGGTTATACTTTTGGTTTTGGAGAAAATGCTTTTAGTGGCGAGTCTATTGATGGGGTGATTGAAACCCGTCTGGAACAACTGGGATTAACGTGGGAACGAAACTACAAGTTTGACTTTGGTTTCGAACTGGGTTTAGTGGAAGACATGAGGCTGATTGTTGACTTTTTCCGCAACACCCGTAAAAAACAGTTGATTGATCTGAACCGCTTGCCTGCAACTCTAGGCTTATCTGCAGTACCAAAAGCTAATCAGGGTGAAAACTATTCCGAGGGTGTGGATATTGACTTAACCTACAGTCGCAATTTTGGAGATTTTAAAATTAATTATATCAAAGGTATTCTTACCTACAACCGCAACGTTATTGTGGAAAACGGACAATTAGACCCTAAAGTACCTTACCAAAGTGGGATTGGTATGGATTATGGACGTTCGTTGAATTACATTGCACTTGGTTTGTTTGAAGATCAGGAAGAAATTGATAACAGCCCGGTACAAACATGGACCGAGGTTATGCCCGGTGATATAAAATACAAAGATATTAACGGCGATGGCGTAATAAGTGGAGAAGACCGTGTTTGGCTTGGAAATATTTATCCCAAATGGACTTATTCGCTGGCAATTGATTTATCGTACAAAAATTGGACATTCTCGACGCGTGCTGCCGGTAAAGGTGATATGTTTCGTACAATTGGCGGAGGGCGCATCCCTTTTAATTCCGGGGCCAATGGTGGAGCCATTTACCGCAGGGCCGTTGAAGATCACTGGACTCCGGCATCATACTCGGGCACGACCGCTACCGAAAACCCGAATGCTGAATATCCGCGTCTGGGTCTGGGAACGTTTAACAGCAACAACAATCAACAATCGACTTTCTGGTTGCGTGAAGCTTCTTATTTGAGGCTTGCCAACATTGAACTTGGTTATACCTATATCCCGAAGAATACAGACTCCGGAATCAAAAGCATTTATTTTTACGGAAGAGGTGATAACCTGTTGACTTTCTCGAAGTTTAAAGATTGGGATCCGGAGTTGACTGACTCAAATGCTTACCCCTTAAAGCAGACTATCACTTTGGGGATCGAATTAGGATTTAAACTTTAATTCATGACAAAGATGAAAAAGAATATTAAAAGACTTATATGTGCAGGGTTTATACTCGGAGGACTCTTGACCAGCCCCTCGTGCAAATACTTAGACTCTGATGCTTACATTGAAGAAGTGAACCACCTGAACGAAATCTGGGGAACACGAAAAGATATACGGGCTACCTGGGCAACTTGCTTCGGTTTTATACCAAATTTCACTGATATGGCTGGGTTCTGGCCTTTTCCCGGTTCTGGAGATGAGGGCTATGCCGGTCGCGACCAATATACCTGTCTGGCTTTTGCCCAGGGGAAAATGGATGCAGATAACCAATTAGGCTTAAATTATTGGGAACACTTTTACAAAGCCATCCGGGTATGTAATACCTTTCTCGAGAAATCGGGACAGGCTAATGATAACCAGTTGGCTGAAGGCGAAGTCGAAGGTTATCAGAATGACGTTCGTTTTATTCGTGCCTACTATTATTCGTTGATGTTGGAGCTATACGGTCCTTTTGTAATTGTCGATCACACCATCGATTATTCGTCAACCGATCTGCCAACTACTCGTGCAACCTACGAGGAGTGTGTAAAATTTATTATTGATGAGTTGGATGGAATAATCTCCAAATTGCCAGATTTTGCAGATCAGTTGAACAGCGATTTCGGCCGTCCCAACAAAGCTGTAGCTATGGCCGTAAAGGCCCGCGTATTGTTGGTTGCTGCCAGTCCTTTGGTAAACGGGAATGCAGACTATCTTGATTTTAAAACCATGGAAGGTACGCCTTTCTTTTCCGTTTACGACGTAAACAAATGGAAGCTCGCTGCTGATGCCTATAAAGCCATTATAGACCTGAACCAATACGAACTGTTTACTGTACCTGCTGAAGCCGGTGTAACTGTACCTCTGGGTGATTTTGAGGGAAACAATGTATCATGGCCGAACGGCCCTGCGGGTATTGACCCTTATTTGTCATATAAAAACCTGTTTGCAGCTCAGAAAGGCAATTACTGGAACAGCGAAGCTATTTGGCAGGTTAATTTTGCTAATCAGACACAGGCGCTTACACAGCTCGGCTTCCCTCGTGGACACAAGCAATCAGATGCTATTCAAATTACTCAGATTTGCGCTTCGCAAGAATTGGTAGATGCTTTCTTTATGAACAACGGAAATACCATTACTGAAGAAGATCACCAATTGTATAGCGACCTTGGGCCTGCTGCGACAAGCGATGGTCACTACGTTCTGGGAGATGGTGCATCGAATTTATCGCCAATCCACACCAACTGGCTCAAGGGACAGGCTGTTCCTGCACCTCCATCCCGATGTTTAAACCGGGAGGCTCGTTTTTATGCCACCATTGGCTTTCATGGGAAGGGATATAAACAAGACGATAACGGCATTCCTTATTATTACGTGGATTACCGTGCCCAAACTGCTGACGGCTATATCCAAACCGACCGACCATCGGTGCGTACCGGATATAATGTTTCGAAATGGGTTGGCGAAGACGATACCCGTTCGTGGGGTAGCAGTGCCAAGCAATTTCCGGTTATCCGTTTGGCCGAAGTTTATTTAGGTTATGCTGAAGCTTTGAACGAGTCACAACCTGGAGATCCCCACATTTTGACTTACCTGAATATCGTGCGTTTTCGTGCCGGATTACCCGGATATAAATCGGGTTCGCAGGAAGAAATCCGCAATTGGATTAAACAAGAGCGCTTTGTGGAATTTGCTTTCGAAGGTGGGAAACGTTACTTCGATTCACGCCGTTGGAAAGATGCCGACAACTTCCAGCGAGACTCATGGGGAAATACGACGGGTATGAGTGGTGCGCTTATGGGCTGTAACTTTCAATCTACCGATGGTGGTTTTTACGACCGCTACGCCGTAGATGGCTACATCTTTAAGAAGAGAAATTATTTTCTTCCTCTGCCTTATGGAGAAGTGGCCAACCACTGGGGCGAATTGGTGCAAAACCCAGGGTGGTAATGAGTAAAATAATAATTGTATTTTAGAAACATCACGATGAAAAATAAATTAATTAAATATCTGTTTGTCGCTTTTCTTACCGGAATGGTTTTCGGTTGTGGCGAGCTTGACTACGAGAACAAAGAGTTTTTCAAACAGGAAGTATATATCATCAATTCTGAATCAACTTCGGCTGTCAGCCGATATATTTATGGTGTTGATGCTTATGTTTTTGTGGATACCTTAAAGGTGATTAACGACAGTTACGATACGGAATTTGTAACCAACAACCAACCAGGCGAAACAAAGGTGAAGTTTAAGGTTGGCATTGGCGGATCGTTGGTCGCATCGCAGGATATCGAAGTAAAGATCGCTTTTGATGAGGATGCTTTAATTGACTTAAACCTGAGCAAGAATTTGGAATGTTATATTCCTGATGCGTCAAAATATTCTACCAACGTTCCTTTCGACCGGACTAGCGAAACGTTTTCGGTTGTTATTCCAAAGGGTTTGGCTTCAGCTTCTTTGATTTTTATTATCCCGATACTTCGGGAAAATATTACAGATTACAAAAATTATGCATTCCCGTTGAAAGTGGTAAGCGCCGAAGGTGCTCCGCTGAGTCGTACTTTTACTTCGTTTTTGGTTGCCAATTTGGTGGTTGGTACCGACAAGACTGTCGATTGGTCCGGATTTCCGATTCCGAAGCTTCCTTTGGGCAAATACCACTCGGCTCGCTTACAGGGGAACGGAGCCGAAAATACTCTTGGAGATGGAATTCACCGAACCTACAAGTTTGTGACCAAACTGGGAGACACGCCAGATTTGGTCGATCAGTATATGGTTTGGGGAACCGGCGTTTGGAGTTTTGAAGTATTTGGTTTACATAGCATTGGATGGATGTATAATAAATTGACATTGAATAACCAAGTTAGTGGCACCTATACATTAGAGCCAATTCTTGATGGTAATCCGAATTTCCCTTACCGTACATTCAACTACTCAACAACACAAGTATCTACTGACAATAATAAATACGATCCGAAAACCAAAACACTGACCCTCTATTATAAAAATGTGATTGGGCAGGATTATCCGGATATTTTAACCTTTATCGAGGAAGATTTCACTATACGTTATTATAGTGATCCGGCTCCCCATAATTGGGATGAAGTACGTGCCAGAGGTTTCAAATACTGGTTGCCGATTACCGGTGAATAATAAAATTACAAGAAGTAAACAATTGCTTAAATCAGGTAGTTCTTTACATTCTTAAATGGAATTGGATCAGAGCAAGCTTCACATTTGAAGGTTGTTCTGATTTTTCAGTAATCAGATTTTTAAAATAGACATTATTCCGAATACAGTGTAAGGTATCTGATCATCAATGTTGAAATTCATATACTGTTGCTTAGTCTATATAAAGTCTAATAATAAACCAATGGATATAAGTAGAAAATTATTTCTTTTTTTAACTCTTCTGTGTCTCTGGTGCTGCCATAAAAACGAAACGATAAAAGTACAGGGAGTTATTAAAGGTTGCCCCGATACAGACATTTTTCTCTACAACGGGCAAACAAGGCTCGATAGCAGCTTTGTCAGGAATGGGCAATTTGAATTTGGTGAACGGCCAGTACACGCGGCACGAATAAATTTATACATCCGTAACGACCATTTTTGGTCGCCCATAATAATTTATCCTGAACCAGGTGTAACAAAACTGGAAATCGATTTCGAAAAGTCAACTCAATTAGCTCCCGTTTTTAAGGTTCTTAATAATTCCAATCATGCCGTTTTCGATATTCTTGTTGATTCATTACGCACAAAGATGTATATAGAGTACAGTAAAGAAGCCGATATAAAGGTTGATATGGCCATACGTCTATTGAACCAGAACAAAAACAAAGCGATGAACGAAGATTTTTGCTTTATGTTGGCGCAATTTCTCGACCCATTACAAACCGGCAAATCCACTTTTAATAAATTGAAAAACTATTGCCAAATGGTAAACGACAGCAAGTCGTTGCGAGTAATAAATGAAAAAATGCGTATTAAAGAGAAGTTAAGCCAACAGAAAACAATGCAATGACAATTTTTAGAATGAATGCATTAACTTAAAAACCCACTAAGATGAAAAAACGATTATTTCTGGCTGGTATGGTTCTTTCAGTCACTTTGGTGTTTGGACAAACAGACTCCTCCTGGCCGGTGCTGAAACACTATGACCAGGATCACCTGCTGAATGTGGCCCTGCCTTTGGGTGGCATCGGAACAGGAACCGTCTCGCTGGGCGGACGTGGTGAACTGCGCGACTGGCAGATCATGAACCGGCCCGGAATAAAGTTCAGTACCGTGACCAAAGGAAACAATGCGCCGTTCTTTTCGGTGTATGTGAAGCCCCGCGGGCAGCAAGCTATGACCAAGGCGTTGATCGGGCCTTTCCATCCCGGCGAATATCAACACTATGAGGGCCGTCCGGTAAACCATCACGGGATGCCCCGTTTTTCGGCCGCATCGTTCAATGCAGCCTATCCGTTTGGGCAGGTCAATCTGACCGATGACCTGTTACCGGTTTCAGTCAGGATTAAAGGATTTAACCCCTTTATTCCCGGGAACAGCGCTGCTTCAGGTATTCCCATAGCCGTTCTTCGATACGAAGTCGCCAATAATACCAACCAGCCTATGGAAGTTGCCGTATGCGGAACCATGCGTAATTTTATCGGCATGGACGGAAGCAAGATCAGGCGTGACTGGAAAGGCGATTTCATCCCTCTCGGTGCAAAAAATAATGTCAATGCCTATCGCGAAAACAGTCAGTTGAAAGGAATTTACATGACCAGCGAGGGCGTTGACAAGACCGATCCGGCGTGGGGTACCATTGCCCTGACTACGCCCGATCGGGATCGGGTCTCGTACCGGCGCTCATCGACCCGTAATGACTGGGAAAATGCCACGCTGGATTTTTGGGATGATTTCAGCGAGGATGGCTTGCTGACCGATAAAGCTGAACTGATGGATGACAACCCGATGGCTTCGCTGGCCGTCAAGAAACTGATCCCGGCCAGTTCAACACAAACCTTCACGTTTTACATCACCTGGCATTTCCCAAACCGAAAAGACTGGAACGGGGAGCAGACTGTCGGTAATTATTATACCACCCAATATGCCGATGCCTGGAATGTGATCGAAAAAGAAGCAGGTAACCTGGATGGTTACGAAAAGCAAACCATTCAGTTTGTCAACGCCTTTCTGAATACCTCGGTTCCGGATGTGGTGAAGGAAGCCGCCTTGTTTAATCTTTCCACGCTGCGCTCCCAAACCGTTTTTCGTATTGCCGACGGGCACATGCTGGGATGGGAAGGGGTCATGGACGAATTTGGTTCCTGCTACGGAAGTTGTACGCATGTCTGGAACTACGAAACAGCCACCTCCTTTTTGTTTGGTGACCTGGCCCGCTCGATGCGCGATGTGGAATTTACCTACGGGACACGTGCCGACGGCAAACTGCGTAACCGTGTTGATCTGCCTCTTGAGAAAAATGCAACCACCGATCATGTGGCTGCTGCCGACGGACAAATGGGAACCATCATGCGTTTCTATCGCGACTGGATGCTTTCGGGCGATATGGAATTCCTGAAAAAGTACTGGCCAAAAGTCAAAGCGGCGATGGCTTACGCCTGGATCGAACGGGGCTGGGATGGCAATCAGGACGGGGTTGAAGAAGGTCAGCAACACAACACGATGGATGTGGACTATTACGGCCCAAACCCACAGATGCAGTTCTGGTATTTTGGCGCTTTGAAGGCCTGTTCGAAAATGGCAACAGCCATGAACGATAAAGCCTTTGCCAAAAAGTGCGACGATATTTTTGTCGCGGGAAGTGCATGGGTTGATCAGAACCTGTTCAACGGGGAGTACTATGAACACAAAATTACCGACCCGGAAACATTCGAATTCCTCGACATGAACGATCCGGACGTGAAGATTCCCTTGTATCAACTGGGCTCCGGCTGTCTGGTCGATCAATTGGCCGGCCAGTATATGGCCCATGTTTGCGGATTGGGATACCTGGCCAAAAAGGAACATGTGCAGACTGCCCTCAAAACAGTGATGAAAAACAACTTCATAGAGCGGTTCGACAATACCTTCAATAACATGCGTTCGTATGTGATGGGCAGGGAATCGGGACTGATTATGGCGAGCTGGCCGAAGGGCCGGCTGAAAGTGCCCTTCCCCTACTTTGCCGAGTCGATGTCGGGTTTTGAATATACTGCTGCTGTCGGGATGTTGCAGGAAGGCCAGACTGAAGCCGGTTTAAAATGCATCAAAGCGATCCGCGACCGCTTCGACGGGGAGAAACGCAACCCGTTCGATGAGCCGGAATGTGGTCGCCATTATGCCCGCGCGATGGCAGCCTGGTCAGCCCCGATCGCCCTGAGCAAATTCAGTTACAACGGAATTGAAAAATCGATGAGTTTTACTTCTGTCCCGGGAACCTATTTCTGGAGCAACGGGTCGGCCTGGGGAACCGTATCGGTGAGTCAGGCTGACGAAGGGCTAAAGGCTAAACTGGAGGTGTTGTACGGAGAGTTAAGCTTAAAGCGTTTTGAACTGGAAGGGAAAGAACCCAAAGTCTTCAAAAAGGGGATCAGCGTTCAGGTTGGGACTCCGGCAGAAATTTTATTCTGACCGGATCAGAAATACCTGAGAAAACCGAACAGTAACAAAACAGGCAATGGCATTCAAAGGAAAATCCGGCTGATTTGAACCCTCATCACCCTGACTTTAGCAAAATCAAACTCGTTAAAAAAGGAAGTTTGCCGGTTTGATCCAGGACTGGGAACGGAAAATACTGAATGATACTGATTCCCGTTCTGCGTGATGCGGATGGCGATCTTTTTCCCGGCAACGCCATTGGGTCATCAATATCCGTCGGGTCCGGAAAGGCTCCTGTCCCCACCGGGAATCGCAATCAATCAGCCTTCCGAGAAGTATTTTTGAGAAATTTGTTCATATTGATATTTTATTTCTAAAATGCATTAACTTTGCTGCAAAACAGAAATAGAATAACGGACCTGTGTTTTTTATTCTTAGTGTCTGAGCAATGAATTACCTGGAATTTAAAAATAAAGTGTTCGACCTGGGATGCTTTAACATTCATCAGGTTTATGTGTGGAAGCCTGACTTTGACCGGAACAACTTTGCCCGATGGGCAAACAAAGGATTACTGATTCGTCTTCGGCAAGGATACTATACATTCCCGGAATACAAGAGTAAGCCAGACTTTGGACTTTACTTTGCCAACCGCATTTACCGGCCCTCCTACGTGAGTCTCCATACCGCATTGGCATTTTACGGAATAATCCCCGAAGCTGTGGTTCAGATAACAAGTGTGACGACACTGAAAACCGTAAGTTTTAATAATGATTTTGGAGAGTATAACTACAAAAGTGTAAAAGAAAATCTCATGTTTGGATATGACCTCAAGCCCATTTCTGATGGTCGAACTTTTCAACTTGCCAGTCCTGAAAAGGCCCTGCTTGATTTGCTCTATCTTTATCCGTTTTATAATACAATGGATGAACTGGAAGAGTTACGCCTTGATGCAGATTTTTTACATGATGATCTCGACCTCAATTTATTGACGGAATATTCGTTGAAATTTGAAAACAAAGCCCTTGAAAGCAGGGTTCAACTTTTGATTAATACATACGGTTTATGATACAACCGGAACTAATAAAAAATTATTTCCCTGCCGAATTAAGGAATAATGCTTCTTTTCAAAAACATATGCTGAAAGAATATCTCCTGCTACTAATCCTCGATTTTCTTTCTGCTACTCCCTATATTAGAAAAATTGTTTTAATCGGAGGAACAAACCTGCGACTTGTTAAGGGTATCGACCGTTTTTCCGAAGATTTGGATTTTGATTGCAAGGAGCTTTCAAAGAAAGAATTTTTGGAGATGACCGATGCCGTGTTGAAATTTTTGCAGCGAAGCGGCCTTCGTGCTGAAGTGCGTGACCGTGAAAATGAACGGTTAAAAGCTTTTCGAAGAAACATTCATTTTCCGGAATTACTGTTTGATTTGAGAATGACCGGGCATCGGGATGAACGTTTTTTGATCAAAATTGAAAGTCAGGATCAACAGATTTTATATGAAAGGATAATGGTCAATATTAAGGGATGTGGGTTTTATTTCCCTTTTCCGGTGCCTTCTGATGAAGTGCTTTGTTCCATGAAACTCTCGGCAATGCTCACCCGGCACAAAGGGCGTGACTTTTATGATGCCATGTTCTTGCTTGCCCAAACTAAGCCCGACTATTCTTTTCTTTCAGTAAAACATGGTATCCAAAACCTTGACGAACTGAAAGCTGCTACGGTTGAAATGTTAAAAGCAGTGGACCTGAATACGAAAAAGAGAGACTTTGAACACTTGTTGTTCAACAAAAGGAATAGTGAACGCATTCTTTCTGTCGGACAATTCTTTCAGGAATTAAAATAATACATCCATTAATCCATCTTTTAGAGGAACTGGATGTACCTGCCACAGAACCATCGGCCCCTCGAAATATACCGGCCCGTATATTGGTATTCTGATTTTTTAATTTAATTTTACAGTGCGGAACAGAACAGGACAGTACGATCACAATCAACGCTCACAATGTAATTGATAAAAAATGAACGTTTTGCAAAATATATTTTCTAATTACCTCTGAGCTATGAAATTTCAAAAAACATTATTATTCAAGACAATAATAAACCTGGCAATATTTGCTTTGGCGATGTTACTATTTGCATATTT
>CAZOYZ010000085.1:0-14428 GCA_964584045.1 uncultured Prolixibacteraceae bacterium
TTTTGTACATGACAAAAGATCATATGGTCCCAAAATATTCATTTTTCAAGTTGGTTTTCAACCAGTACTACTGTTTCCTGGTGTTCTTTAAGCACTTTTTTTATTTCGGCAATAATGCCCGGATGCTGATCGGCAACGTTATATTTCTCTGAAGGGTCAACATTCAGGTTGAAAAGCAGAGGAGGATCCTGTATGGTTTTGGTATTGCTGCTGTATTCAGGCTGGGTAATAAAATGGGCTTTATATGAACCTTTTCGAATGGCAAAAACCTCTGTCCCGCGGTAATAAAATACAACATCTCTTGGATTGGGACCTATGCCCATTAATGCCGCGGTAATATCGTATCCGTCGTAAATACGGTCGTCAGGAAGCCTCACATTTGCTATACTGCATATCGTAGGAAGTAAATCCATGGTTGTTCCGGGTTCCATTACCACGCCAGGTTTTATTGTTCCGGGCCATCTGAAAATAGCTGGTTCCCGCATTCCACCTTCATAGGTGCCACCCTTCCCTCCCCTTAACAGCCCGGCACTTCCCCCTTGCTCGTTAAAAATAAGCCAGGGACCATTATCAGAGGTGAACACCACCATCGTGTTTTCGTCGATCCCATTTTCTTTTAGCGCTGCCAGTATTTGCCCAACACTCCAGTCGAGTTCCTCGATGACGTCACCGTACCTGCCTCGCAGACTGATATTTTCAAACTTTTTCGACCTGAAGAGCGGGATGTGGGGCATAGAATGTGCCAGGTAAATAAAAAAAGGCTTTTTCCTGTTTTGCTGAATGAAATTAATCGCTTCCTGCGTATAACGTTTAGTAATCGTGATCTGATCCGCAGGACGTTCAATAACCTCTGAATTCCGAATTAATGGAACATTAAAATAATCGATTTTAGGCTTTGTCGTCATGGCTTTGTAATCCAGTCCATCTACCCCATCCATGTCATTGCTATATGGAATACCGAAATAATAGTCAAAGCCATGTGCATTGGGTGAGTATTGGGGCAGGTGTCCCAAATGCCATTTTCCAATGCAGGCTGTTGCATAGCCAACACTTTTCAGTGCAGAAGCAATAGTTATTTCATTTTCAGGCAAGCCGCCTTTGGAACCAGGAAATAAAACCCTTCGTTTTTCACTGCACATCCCCGAACGGATCGGCAGGCGTCCCGTCAACAAGCCTGCACGGGAGGGAGTGCAAACCGAGGCAGCCACATAAAAGTTGGTCCATTTTTGCCCTTCCACGGTCATCCTGTCCAGGTTAGGTGTTTTAATGGTGGGATGACCGTTAATTCCTATATCACCATAACCCATATCGTCGGCTAAAATAATGATAAAATTCGGCGCGACGGATTTTGATATGGTGGACGCATCGACATGATGGGAAAATAACCCTGTTAATACTAAACTGTAGATAATTGGCTTATTTTTGGATAACTTATTCATTTTTATTTATTCTAAATTTGACAATGTTTCAATATCTTCGGGATGTATTGAGCCATCGGGCAAAGGACCAATATTCAGCAGTAGATTGTAGTGATTTAATTTTGCATCATCCAATAATTTCTTAACATCCTTCGTTTTCAGGTGATGGCCGTCAAGGGCTTTATTGTAGCCCCATATTGACCCTACATGGACGCCTGGTAAATGGGGCTGCATGGTGTTGCATACTTCCCTGGGCTTGTCTTTATTCAGTTCATAAGCCCTCCGCGCAACGGGATATTGTTCTCCCACCCTGGCATTGCCGCCGCGTTCTGGAGCTATAAAATCTTCATCGCCGTTAGCGCCTTGTTTAAAAGATATCAATGCATGGGGCGACAGCTTCCTGATCAATGAGTAAGTTTCACTGATCGGAAAAACATCCGGGTTGGCATAAAAGCCCATGATCGGGTCAAACCAGATCCCGGCTATCGTGGGGTATTGTGTCAGCAATTCCCTAAGCTGGGCATGTACATAGTCGACATATTTTCGAAAATCTTCCGGCTTTTCATACTTGTATTGTTCAGGTATGAGTTGATAGGCCGGGCGGGCATTGTTCCAGCCACTTTCACGTGAATAGAACCATGGATGGTGCCAATCGGCAGCATAAGAATAATAGAGAAATAGTCCCAGCCCTTCCTTTTCACAGGCTTTGGCCATTTCTCCGATTAAGTCACGGCGACCTGGTGAAGTGGTACTGTTATAATCTGTCTCTTTGGTTTTAAACAGACAAAAACCATCATGATGTTTGGACGTCATGGTGATGTATTTCATGCCGGCTTTCTCTGCCAGCTTTACAATCGATTCTGCATCAAAGGCGGAGGCGGTAAAGCTGTCTTTTAACTTTGTATATTCATCCAAAGCGATGGTATCCCTCAATTGAATCCATTCCCCTTTTCCCAACTGACTGTAAAGGCCGTAATGGATAAACATCCCAAAGCCGGCATTCTTAAACCAGTGTAGATTGGCTGCGCGCGGATTTCGTTTATACTCTTTCATGTAGGGCGCCAGATAGCTTGGAAACTGCGCATAAATCGGAAATTCAATCATTAGCAGTTGAATTAATAAAAAAAATTGAAATACGTACTTTTTCATTTTGATTGGTTTAGGGTTACCTTGCTTATTAGAGTTCAATTTCCTGGATTATATGTCTCAATCGTTATTACCTGTCCCTTGAACCTAATTCTGAGCCCATCTCATTCATTGAACTTTTTGCAAAATTCCTTCAGTCATCAGTTTTATTAAATCATTCAAATAAGACTGATATATATCCCGGGGCAACACGTCATTTTTTTTGCAGAGAGAAGCTGCCATTCCGATCACTTCACCCATCATTCCCGTTGTCCGCTGTACACGGACTGTTCCTAAAGCAACATGGGTGACGCTGATGTTTCGCCCCGCCATGAACAGGTTGACGACATTTCGGGAATACAAACACCTGTAGGGTACCGCATAAGGTTTGATTTCCTTGATATCGGCACGAGATAAAAACGGTTCCTCCTCAAACCCATCCAGGGCTAACGGATAATGAAGGTCAATCCCCCAGGTGGTGGTAAAGCTTGCATCCGGGAAAGGAGTCCGGTTCAAAACATCGTGTTCGGTAAGGATCACGTCCCCCATCAGCCTGCGGGATTCCCGTTTACCTCCTATATAAGCAACCCAGGTCAGTTCATGATTGACATATTGCCTCTTTTCCTTACTCTTATTTTTAAGAAAGGACCAATTCCCGTAAACTGCGCGAAGAGCATAGTCCCGGATGTATTCAATATCGTTTACCTGGTCATGAAGCATGCCGGTCTCCCAATTCCAGTCACCGCGTGTAACCTGTTGACAGGTTTTCTCTGTAAACTGGACAGCCCAGGGACAATCAGGAAACGGACTGGTTCCACTTCCTTTGCTCGCGGACCACTGAACGGAGGTTCCCATGACGAGGTTATCCGGATTTTGCGGAGCGCGCACTTCTCCCGTCTCAGCTTTACCTTCCCGTCCTTGCCTGAAATCGGCGCCTGCCAAAAAACCAAGATTTCCATCGCCCGTACAATCAGCAAAAAGCTTTCCTCTGAATGCAGATTCCTTCCCGGTTATGATATTCTTCCCGGTTACCGAAACGATCTTAACTCCCTGTTTTTCTGCCTTAAATACATGGGTATTCAAGAACAGCCGGATGTTGGGTTCATGCTCTACGACCTGTCGTTTCTTATCGTCCCCGTAGTTGCCGGCAGGTCCGGCATTGTGGATCTTTTTCTCCGGGTTCTTTGCTACTTCTTCCAGGATCCGCTTGCTCCGTGGGGAACCGGGATCCTGGTTTGCCTCCCATAAAGTCCAGTGACCTACCGATCCGACTTCATCCACAATATCTCCAAGCCTTGGGTATGGCTCCCGGCGGATCAACCCCGACAATCCCACCCGGACTTCAGAACTGTTGTTCCCTCCCAGTACAGGCCTGTCCTGGATCAGGGCAACTGTACATCCAAGCCGGGCAGCGCCTGTGGCCGTACAAATGCCGGCCATTCCTCCCCCGACCACAACCAGATCAAATTCACCTGCATCTTCGGGTTTCTCCGGTAATCCAAGAGCCTTTCTGCGGAATTCATTCAGCGTACGCCCTTCATCAGGGGGCAAAAATCGGAGATCACGCGTAAACAGAATGGCATCGCAGCGTCCTTCAAACCCGGTCAGATCATGTAACGCGACTGTAATTTTACCACCATGCAAATGAATAGTTCCGCCATCCTGCCAATGCCACTCATTTCCCTCTGTTCCAAAAATCGTTTCCAGCGGTTCATTGTTAATCAATAATTGAAATTTGCCCGGGGCACCCGGCATATTCCAGGGAGCGACCCAATCGCGGGTGCGGACCCATACGCGATATTTTTCTCTGACAGGGATATTTACGGTTGTGACAGCATTTTCCACAGGAAAACCTAACCCGTGGGCCAGGAGGTAAGGCGATCCCATTTGGTCCATACTCTGCTGGTCAATAACCCATCCCCCTGTATCGTCAAAACTTTCAGCTTCAACTAGGACAGATATGGTCTGGGAGAACAGATTTCCCCTCAATCCTGTTAATAAAACCGAGATTGTAACCAGAAATAGTGAAATATATTTTAGTCTCTTCATCCTGTATTTTTTTATATCAATTGAGCTATTTCCAACAACTTACAAAGAGAGTTACCAGAGCTACCTTCCATCAGCTTTGCCCGTTCTTTTCGTAGTTTGACATGGATGATTGTCCGGTGAATTAGTCAATGAACCCGGCTAATGGAATATCGAACCAGTTCTCAACCTCTACACAACGGGTAGTCCAGTCTCCCATTACATCCCAGGCCGGCCAGTAATGCATATTCTCCATTCCACGTCCTCCGGCGGCAGCCGTATCGGGATCGATCAAACCTAAAGCTAAACGTCCATCCCAGACATATTGCCAACTTGCCCATCCGTAAGGAGGACGGTAGGGTTGAGTCCATGTATGCGGCCCATGCCACGATTGAAATTCCAGTCCATGACGACCGGGATGATCCAAAGAGTTACGCAAACACACACAGGCATCAGGTTTAGCCAATCGTAGCTGGACTCTTTGCAGAAAGTTACTTTTCACTGCTTTCCCACAACCAGTACAACGTACTATAACCTTCATTTCCTGATCAGTACATCGTTTTGCTGCCGCTATCCTTTCAATCATATACTGTTCAGGAGTATATTTCACGGAAGAATGCATACACCACTTTAATAAAGCTTCCCTGCCACCTTTTTGAAGTAACTCATAAATGACTTTACTATCGTCAAGTTGCACCTTATCACGGCTATACCGAGGTTTTCCATCCCCAACTTCAACAGTCTTTATCGATTTAGGCCAGGTTTCCGGCTGATCATAGCGATAAGTCACATAATCCTGGGTCCAAACTTCCTGTCCCTCATAATTATATTCAGCCGCCCAACCATCAGGATGTTCCCGATCTTTTAGCCAAAGATAAGATTCCCGAAATAAATTGGCATATTTCTCCTGGTCGGTAATCAGATATAGCCAAATAGTTAAAGGTCCGATAAAACGGTCAAAATTGCGCGGATCGATCGTTGCTCCCTCAAAATGACGCTGAACAACAGGCTCGTTGTTCATGTTGTAGGCATCTGCCCAACCACGGACTTCCCCTTTGCCAAGTTGTGTCGCAAAAATCCACTTTCCGATTTTTGCCGTATTTTTAAGGTATTCCTTGTTACCTGTGACGCGGTACATCATAATGGAGATGCGACATCCATCTGTTGTAGCGAAGTCGTTGTATGAACCACCGCCCCGTACCCCATAAACACCACTTGACCCTTTCTGCATCGTGACGTCACCCTCAACACGTGTATCAAATTCATCCGGACACCAACCCCAGTCAGGATTTTGTACCCGTCGTGTGATAAGATCGGCCAGCTTTTTGGCCCCGGCAAGGTATTTTTTATCACCGGTTAGTTTATAGCTATAAAGTAACAATGCGAAAGGACGAAATTGGTAACCGTCCTGAATGCGGGCAATCTGACCATTACCTGTTACATTTACACTCCCGTTTCTATTAATAGTAGCTCCTCTGGGGAAGTGACCTGCCGGCTGCTGGACAAGCAAGAAAAAATCGGTTGTCTTTAACCCAGCTTCAAGATATTTCTTATCTCCCAACATCTCATACGCTCTAAAAAATTGAGCAGCAGCATCAGCAATGGCCCCACGAATCAACTTTACGGTAGCAACATCACCATTGATCTTGACTGACTCTCCGCCCCACGAATAAACTCCAAAGTCACCTGACTCCCTGATACGGGCATCCAGCCAGTCCCGGATATCCTGCTCATTTTTTTCTAACAGGACGCGGTTAATCCCGGAAGTTACTTCATCAATTGATCTCTGGGCATTGGCGGGATGTACAGTTTTTTCTAATGTATCCTTCATCTCCTTTACAATTTCGGGATATTCGGCAGTAAGGTTTCGTGTTTCCTTCACATCCTCGTTCAGGTTATACAACTGCACCTGCTCCGAAAGTCCGCTTTCCACTCCTTTTTCTGTCATCCATGCGGGTGTTCCGCCACTTTTGGGTGCAATATATTTCCAGTTATCCATGCGCAGGGCGAGCGTGTTGGCCCTTTCCAGCAGGAAGCTTCTTCCCCTGTTGCTTCTGCCCAGCCAGGCATCCAGGTAATTCTCACTGTCCGGAGCCTCTCCGGGAAGGACCTTTTGACCGGCCAAAGCTGCCAGGGAAGCATACAGGTCAACCTGCGACAGCAGCGCAGAACTTGTTCCCGGTTTAACTGTCCCCGGCCAGTAAATAACCGTTGGCATCCGCGTTCCTGCTTCGAAAACAGAGTATTTCGCACCCCGGAACGGGCCGGCAGGACGGTGGTCGCCCAGCCTTTCCACGGCCTGGTCTTCATAGCCGTCATTGAGTACCGGTCCGTTATCGCTGGAAAAAAGGACCAGCGTATTTTCTGCCAGGCCCAGTTTTTCCAGGTGGCCGATCAGTTCTCCCACACACCAGTCCAATTGTACGATGGCGTCTCCCCGCGGACCCATCGCGCTTTTCCCGGCAAACCTCCCGTCCGGGACCCGGGGCACATGGATATCGTGAAATGCCAGATACAGGAAGAAAGGCTGGTCCCGGTGCTGTGTTATAAACGCTTCCGCCTTTTTCGTCAGCACATACGGAAATTCCTCGTCTTTCCAGAGGGACTTCTTGCCTCCGCTCATATAGCCGATCCGGGAAACCCCGTTCACGATCGTTTTGCTGTGATACGGATCGGCCAAAACCCTCAGCAATTCCGGATGCTCCAGCCCTGATGGATACCCTTCAAGCCGGTTCTTGTAATCAACCCGGATCGGGTCGGCCGGGTCGGCTCCCGCCACCCGCTGGTTTTCCAGGTAAACACAAGGCACCCGGTCGCCGGTCACCGGGATCAGGAAGCTGTAGTCGAAACCTATTTCCCGGGGACCCGGAGTGATCTCTTTATTCCAGTCCGGCTTTCCGCTGCCCAATCCCAGGTGCCATTTACCGACCACGGCGGTGGCATAGCCGGCCCGCTTCAGCATGGATGCCAGCGTACCCTGCCCGGGGGTGATGAGCAGCGGCGACTCGCCCGACGCCACGGCCGCTTTTCCCAGCGGATAGCTCCCCGTCAGCAGCGAATAACGCGAAGGCGTACAGGTTGCCGCCGTGCTGTGGACATCCGTAAAATTGACACCGTGCCCGGCAAGCCGGTCTATATTCGGGGTCTGTACCCCCCTGGCCCCGTTTACTCCAATGTCGCCATAGCCCAGGTCATCGGCATAAAGAATGACAATATTCGGCTTTTCTGCCGGCAATTGCTTTTTGGTCCCGGCATGGGCAGTATGAGTGGCAAGAGCCATCAGGCCGGCAACTTCCAAAAACAATGTCTTCATTTTCTAAAAATTTTTAAATCAGGATTCTGCTTACTTCATGTTGGCTTCCATGTCATTCACACATGTAAATTTGAACGCATCGGCGATCACGATCCCGTCAGCGCCCCTGTTGGAAATGGTCACGCGGGTCTGATATCCTTTTTCACAATCGAAGGTTCCCAGCAGCACCCAGCCGTCGCCGGTTCGTCGCTGGTTCGAAACCACCGTCCTGCTGTCTTTGCCACAGGTGATCTCCACGGGTACTTTTGTCGCCGATATCGCTTGCTTTGCCCACCACCCGTAGATCTTATACTTCCCGGTAACAGGGAGATGCGGTCTAAATGTGAAGCTCGAATATTCCCTGGTGTCTGTGTACCGGTAAGTAATATCTTTCCGGGCTACCGCGGAATCCTCCGACGCATACCACCGACCGGTCTTTTCCACAAACCGGCTCAGGTCGTCATCCACCACAACGGTGTTGCCCTGCTGAAAAAAGCCGTTGGGATTTTCTTCCAGGCTGATGATCTGGCCCTGCTCCGTCAGCCTTTTTTGCAGGGAGGCGATGTCGATCCGGTGGACCGGAAGTTTTTGCCTTACAGCCATCGATGCCGCCATGCCGGCCGCCTGGCCCAGGATCATGTACTGAGGTTCCATCCTGACTGAGGAAAAAGCCAGGTGAGACGAGGAAATACACACCGGAACGATCAGGTTGGCACATTCCTCATAACGGGGAAGTAACGACCGGTACGGGATCTCGTAGGGTTTGACCGGAATGGAAATGTATCCTTCATTGCAGGTTTCCGGGAAAAGCTCCGGGAAATGCGATGCCCAGATCCACGTCCGCTGCACATGCCTGATATCCATGTTGTAGGAACCCATCCCGATGGCGTCGTACTTAAGCGTATGGGTCTGAAGGTCATGTTGGGTGAGAAGATATTCGCCAAGCATACGTCTGGCCTCACGCACATATAACTGGTGAGGCCAATGATCGGTATCTGCAAATTCATCCTTGCAGAGGCCCCATTCTTTGGCCTGTCTGCGGATCTCCTCCGGGACTGACGGGTCGTTGCCGATAAAATAGAGCAGTCCATGAGTATAGGCCAGGTGATCGGTCCAAATTTTATCCCGCAGCGGATAACCCGCATCCGGATAGGCCCAGTTACTGCCGTCATAAAGATTCGTGGAAATCGCGCCCAGAGAATTGATCTCCGCTTTGTGATTAGGTAAATTAATGTTGGGACGAATGACACCGGTTTCAGCAAGACTCCCAGGTTTTAATTTTATGATGTATCGCCTTAAAAGTTCATACCGGGAAGAATCATAAAAAGCGGGGCGTTCGATGGTGACTTTATTTGAAGGATCATTCGTCATGATCAGCCGGAAGCAATAGGCCTGCACGGCGCTGTCGGCCTCCCCTTCCTTCACGATCGGCTTATTATGGATCAGGGGAAGCAGTTTTTCATTTTTCTCATCGGTAAAGGGGGAAATGCCGACCCTGAAATTGTGCCTGACGCCATACAGCGGCTGTCGTCCGGCCCAGGATTCGTGGTATTCCGAAACACTCTCCCTTCCGATCGTATAAGAAACCCCTGCACGAGCCATTAAGTCACCTTCATAGGTGGCATCGATCAATACCTCTGCATCGAAGGTCCGGCCCGACAGCATTTCGACCGATTCAATTGTCTTCCCATTTTTCCGGACGGATTTCAGGCGCTCATTGTAAATGACCTTTACCCGGGAGTCTTCCAACCACTTTTTCAGGATCTGCTCACCCACGTGCGGTTCCGGGCCTCTCCAGAAGTAAAGCGGCTTATGGTAATAATCCGCAACCCGCCGGTAAAATTCCACGGCCAGACCTCCGATCACGGCCCGGTCGCCGTAGTCGGTGTGTGACAGTCCGCCGGTGAGCATGCCGCCCAGGTGGTTTCCCGGTTCCACAAGCAGCACCGAAGCGCCTTCACCGGCCGCAGCAATGGAAGCCATCACCCCGGCAGCCGTACCCCCGTAAACCAGCACATCGCAGGCAGGCCGTGACTGAGAAAATGCCTGAACGGTTATCAGTAAGAACAGGGTTAAATATTTGTATGAATGTTTCATCTTGAAAATTTTATTAAAATGTGATTTCGAGTTTTCCCGCAGAGGGAATAATCAGTGATATATTACGCGTTCCAAGGACAGCAGGTACTGTTCTGTTTTCAAAGCGGACCGATTTTGGCCGGATACCGGTTTGAAGTCCCAGATTCAGCACCCCCGGTCCTTTACCGAGTACGATAACGGAGGTTTTCCTGCTTTCATCATATTCCGCGGCTTTAATGTCCACACCGATCCAGTTCTCGATCCAGACCGGATAATCACGGGCGGCAAGCATGGTGAGCAGGCTGCACCTTCCCCAGTTTTCGGGTACACGCCTGCGGTATTTGGGAGTTGCTGTGATCCATTCATGGAATAACCGGTTATTGTCATAAGCCTGATTGATCCTGCTCACCGTTTCTTCTTTGGAACTCCGGTGTGTCAGGATATCCATCATAAGCAACGTATGAACCTCCTGTTGTCCCAGCTTTTCCGGACCATACCAACTCAACAGTTCGGGAGCTGTCCTGTCCAGGCAGCCGGGTTCAGACCCGTAGATGATCCCGGTCAGCTTTTTCAGATCGCCGGGAAGGTATCTGTTCAGGATCCCGATCAACTCCGGGTAGAGTCCTTCGGTTGTAAAATTGTAAAGCGGCGGCCGGCGAATCTGATCTTCCAGCAGGGGATGACAAAGGAAATAACGTGCTGCTCCGCCCGTTTCTTCATAAAAAAACTTATGGGTAAACCACGGTCTGCCGCCCAGGTACGAAGGAAAATAATCGCTCCCTGCAAGAAACAGGGCTTCTGTCATCACCAGGTATTTAGCCGCAGCATACCGGGCCCGGTCATAACTGTTCTTATCTTCGATTAGCCGGGCCATCTGGGAAAAGCCAAGGTATGCTCCCAAACAAGCGCCGTCATTCCAGATTTTGCCGTCTTCATAAAACGGCGCCGCCATACATGCCCAGTCCTGCATGACTTCAAAATACCGGAATGCCTGCTTCAGGATGGCCCAGTTTTTCCGGACGGGATCCCAGTTTCCCGTCAAAAGCGCCGCCAGATATATCTGATAGAGGCTGAATCCGTTTCCCCAGTCTATCTCGGTCATCGGAAATTCGCAGCGTTCGATATTTTCCCGGGTTAATTTCCCGAACCGGGTGACATTTGAAACATGCAAATAGGTACTGAAATAGTTCACCCTGGTATGGGGTTCAGTACGTTCATACCAGTATGAGCAGCTTCCTGTAATTTTCTTACCCGTATCGAACAGGCTTGTGCCACCCTCGCTGTTGTCGAACGTGTAGCGGGAAGTGCTGTCCGTGACCAGTGGCAGAACCTGATTTAGCCGTCTGACGATTTCTCTCCGCTTATTATCTCCGATGAAATTAAATAATGTCAAAGGATACGTATAGTGCGCGAGCGGCGCATATGCTCCCGGGCTGGGTGTGCTTTCCGGCTGACTGTCATGGTAGTTCAGATACCCGGCAAAATCCCTTGCGAATAATTCAGCGATGACAGTATCTCCCGTTGCTTTTAGCGGGAACTTCCGCGCAAGCGGCGGTAACGGGATCCGGTAAACGGCCGTGTTGGTTCCGGTCACCCCGTACAGATCGCCATACATGGTTGGAAAATTCAGATCAACTGCATAGTTGACATCCACTTTCGATATTTTGGCTGCGGCAAGCATGACTGGCGGAGGAAACGGAGCCACTTCAAGGGGTTCGGTGTCCCAGTCGCCGGCCAGGTAACGGTACTGAAACTGCTGGACGATTTCAACATGCTCCTTTTCCTCGTTAATTCGGAAATCTTCTTCCATACCGACCGGATATGCCAGCAAGGCTTTCGACCAGAAAGAGCAACGCGGCAACACCGATTTAATCCATTCCGGTCCTGCCGTGTCATCCGATAATTGCCACTCAATCCCGAATGGTGCCGCAAGTACAGCATATCCGAATTCTCCTTCCCGGTAAATCTCTATCATCCCTTTTGTACGGTCAAACTCAATGGAAACGGGCTGATGCTGCAAAACGACCAAAAGCGGCGATTCCTTGATCCCTGTCCGTGAATCACCCCATAACAGGATCCAGTTATCGCTCAATTCTCCATCCTTTTCCCGCTCATAAACCAAGCCTCCTTTTGCCGTGTTTTTGACCAGGAATCCGTCTTTTAGCGGCAAACCTGCATATAGGAATCCCCCGGCAGCAGAAAAGTCGCTCAATACCAGGGCATGGTCATCTGTTTCAACCAGGAAACCGGGAGAAGCGATGCTGATCGTCGTGGAAAAGCTAACGTGAGCCCCTTTCTGCCGCTTATGGAAGTTGCCGGTTGACCGAAGGACGGCCCGTGTCTGATAACTGATCCAGTTCGCATTGATCTCCGCCCCGGGAGACAGGTCTGTTTGGTCCGGTCTGGTGCGGAAAAGCTGACATTCGGTCTGCGGCGGACGACACGACAGCCGCCACACAGCCAGACGCTTGTTTCCCGGATGTCCCATCAGGTACTGCCTCGCAATGATGCCGAATGCCGGTTGTGAATAATCCAGCAGGCCCGACTCAAAGGTAAAACCGAACCGCCCGCACGACAAGTTGGCGCCACAACCAATCCCCTCCTGAAAAGCTCCGGCCGGAACCTTGACGTTATTCTTTGTTTTTATAATGGAACTTCTTTTATACGGGATTAGAAGTTCTTTTCCTGTCAGCAAATGGGCCGGACCGGGAACGGAATCAAAAGGGAAGCCGTCTGAACGGCATATAAAAGCCCGGAATGCTTCATCCGTTCCGGTCTGAACCTCAAGCTTGTTTATACCCGGACGAAGACCGACAAGTCGGCTGTACAGGTCACGGGTTAGTGAAACCTGTGCTGCCTCAACGGGATCACCATTAAGACATACAACCGCATCTGTATTCCATGACAGGATAGCCTGAGTGGCTGCAGCCGTCCGAATTGTGGTAACGGAACGTCCGGAGCTGTCTTTTTCCCAGCCGGAAAGATAACTGATATGCTTCGGATAATAAACCAGGCTCCTGTTTACATGAGGCCTTTTCTTCCCTGAGACTGCCAGGGTGTCAGAAAGGCTGTCCTCACCTCCTGATGTATCTTTCATCTGGCACATCTGGCAATCTCCCCTGTAATCAGGGAAAATCTCTGCCATCACGCGACAAATGGATGGTTCCCCCTGCAATAGTCCTGAAATGAAAATAAGTAAAAAAACTCCAGTCCTCATTTGTAAGATCTGCTAATTTTCCTGATGATAAGGATACCGGTATAATTTCAACCGATATATTTTAAATGTGTTCCGGAGGATGACCAGCCGTTCGTCACCGTTCAGCCTCCGACCCGGAACCCATTGCCCATCTGCGAACTCCCCTTCCTCCATCCATGCCGTGGCGACAATGTCGTTCGACTCCTTCCCGGCCGGATAAAAGTCCAGCCGGATACCGGCGCCGGTGATCAGGAATTCATCCCCGCTCAAGGCAATGATCATGGCATTGGCCGGCACCGACCCCGGACTCCCGCTTTCCAGCGATGTCGCCTTTACCTGGTATCCCATAAACGCCGTTTCCTCCGTTGCCCCGCGATTCAGCAAGATGCCGGTCATATTGGGCGTTCCGCGGTATTTGACCAGATAAGGCATCAGATTGGTTAATGCTTTGTAAGCCTGGTTAAGAGGCATGTTATCGGTTACCTGGTAGATCCCGAACGGGCCGTAGCCGATCGCAGCATGCCGGGAAAGGACGTAAACTGCGTGAGCGCCGCTTTGATGGTTATTCCTGTTTTCAGGAATAAACAGCGGGTTCCCCAGGCGGTTATACTCAGCACAGATCTCCTGGTAGTGACGGAGATAAATATCCGGCGCATACAGGTCGATCAGCGGTGCTCCGGCCCGCCAGATGTTGATCATTCCGGCCACCGGCCCTCCCTGCGGGTACCCGCCTTCCTTCAGTGTTTTCTTCGAGGTATCGTTCTGCACGATCCAGGCATTCACATACATGGGCAGCGGGTATTCCTTCTTCCCTGCTTCAATCACCTGGTTAATGTAGCGGGCGTAAGCCCAGGACATGAAGATCTCCGGCGCGTCTTCCGGGAACACTTCCGGCCAGATGCCCGACTGCTTATACTCCGATAACGACCACACCTTTTCCAGTTCGGGAGTCAGCCGGTCTTTGTTCTTTTTCAGGTAAGCCATCAGCTCCAGCGGCACCGGCGATTCGTACAGCCGGTTGGCCTGCCTGCTGTAATCGCGCGTATGGTGGATGCCGACCTCATTCTCCACCTGGACCATGATCACGGTCCTTTCCTTCTCATCCAGTTCCCGTATTTTCCGCATCAGCATGGAGAATGCCCGGGCATCGGCTTTTAAGGACTCAGTTCCAAACGGCGAAAGCAACTCCATGTTGACCCCGGGCGCCTCCTGTGCTCTCGGAAAACGGCGGGTGTCCTTTTTGACCCATTCCGGGACATATGTGGACAGGGAGTTCTTCCACGATCCAAACCATAA
>CAZOYZ010000086.1:0-2051 GCA_964584045.1 uncultured Prolixibacteraceae bacterium
TTTGATGATTTTACGAGCAGAAAATATTGTCAAAAAATACCGTAGGAGAACGGTTGTGAACAATGTGTCCTTTGACGTCAGCCAGGGAGAAATTGTGGGTTTGCTGGGGCCTAACGGCGCAGGAAAAACAACTTCGTTTTACATGATCGTCGGACTGATACAACCGCTTTCGGGACGGATCTTTCTTGATGATGAAGACATTACAAAGCTCCCTGTTTACAAACGAGCAAAGAAGGGAATTGGCTATCTGGCACAGGAAGCATCTGTCTTTCGCAAACTCAGCATCGAGGATAATCTGAAAGCAGTTCTGGAGATGACCAATTACACGAAAGAATACCAAAAAGAAAAGCTTGAATCGCTCCTCCAGGAGTTTGGGTTGCAGCATATCCGGAAAAGTAAAGGTTATCAGTTGTCGGGCGGCGAGCGCCGGAGAACAGAAATCGCGCGCGCCCTGGCGATCGATCCCAAATTCATCTTGCTGGATGAACCTTTTGCCGGTGTCGATCCCATTGCCGTGGAAGATATTCAGGAGATCGTACGCAAACTCGGGGAGAAAAATATCGGCGTATTGATCACCGATCATAATGTCCACGAAACACTTTCGATCACGGACCGTTCCTACCTGCTCTTTGAAGGTGCAATCCTGAAAGCAGGAACTGCCGAAGAACTGGCAGGAGACGAAGATGTCCGGCGTGTTTACCTGGGACAGAACTTCTCGTTGAGATAGATCGGATTACCCGGTATCCGGATGTCTGAAAATCCAAAAACCCGGACGTCTAAAAATCTGAACAACTGAACATCCGTATATCTAAGAATGCTTTGCTACTTTGAAAATTAGCTTTATCTTTGCGCCTCGATTAGCGGGCGTGGCGGAATTGGTAGACGCGCCAGACTTAGGATCTGGTGCCACACGGCGTGGGGGTTCGAGTCCCTTCGTCCGCACGAAGGCTCAACCGCTGTGTTTGAATTCCCGGTTCAGGCAAAGCGGTTTTTATTAAATGATTATTTCAGGTGTTGTCCTGACAGTTTGAAGCCACTGGCTTCCGGATTTTTTCCAATAACATTAAGTGGAATTTTATGAATATTACAAAAGAGAACATCGATGCGCTAAATGCCGTCATCACCGTAAAAATAGAGAAAAGTGACTATGAGTCCACGGTAAACGAGGTACTGAAAGATTATCGTAAAAAGGCAAACATGCCGGGATTCCGTCCGGGGAAGGTCCCTGCCGGCCTGGTAAAAAAAATGTACGGGAAAGCAGTCACAGCCGAGGAAGTGAACAAGATGTTATCTCAAAATCTGTCGCAATATTTTGTCGATGAAAACCTTAATATTTTAGGCGATCCTCTGCCAAACGAAGAGAAACAACCTGCCATCGACTGGGACAAAGATGAGGATTTCGAGTTTGTCTTTGATATCGGTATTGCACCCGAAGTCGAAGTCAGGCTGGACAAGCGGAATAAACTACCCTTTTACCGGATCCTGGTCGACGAAGATACGGTAAACAAACAGGTTGAGGCCTATACCGGACGATTTGGAGAAAATGTCAATGTGGACGAGGCAGGCGAAAAAGATCTCCTCAGAGGCGACTTCGTCCAGCTGAATGCAGAAGGCCATGAAACGGAAAACGGCATTAAAGCCGAACGGGTAATCATCTCTGTCGATCTGATCAAGGACCAGACCATCAAAAATGAGCTCATTGGCAAGAAAACGGGCGACAGCGTGATTTTTGATCCGGTTAAAGCTTATGATAACAGGCATGAAGTGGGACACCTGTTAAACCTGTCGCATGAAGAAGCCGAAAAAGTGGAAGGAGATTTCCGGTTTACCATCCTCGAGGTACTTCGTTTTAAGCCGGCAGAGATCAATGAAGAACTTTTCAAAAAAGCGTTCGGGGAGAACACGGAGGTAAAAACAGAAGAGGAATTCCGCAACGTCATCAAAAAAGAATTGGAGAATAACTTTGTCTTCTCCGGCAATTATAAATTTTCCCTTGATACCCGGCAAATTTTAATCGAAAAAACGGGAATGGAATTACCCGAAGAATTTCT
>CAZOYZ010000086.1:2151-4897 GCA_964584045.1 uncultured Prolixibacteraceae bacterium
GAAGAACACGAAATCGGACACGAAGAATTTAATAAACTATTGGAAAAATAACCTTCTTTCTTTTTCAGAAGTTTATTTTCTTAACTTTGTAAAATCCGGGTTTTGCATCTGCTTACGGTAAGTCCGTCACGGAGCATCCGGGGTTTTACAAAGTTTTCTTTTAAAACAGGAGGATAAAATCATGAAAGACTATCACGAATTTAATAAATATGCTACCAGGCATATCGGGATCAGCAGCCTGAATATGCATCGTTATGAATCCTTGTTCACGAATAGTTTAACACCTTATATCATCGAGGAACGGCAGCTGAATGTCGCATCGATGGATGTCTTTTCACGGCTGATGATGGACAGGATCATCTTCCTGGGAACGCCTATCGACGACTACATCGCCAATATCATCCAGGCCCAGTTGCTTTTCCTGGAGTCGACCGATCCGAATAAGGATATTCAGATCTATTTCAATACGCCCGGCGGGTCGGTTCATGCCGGACTGGGCGTCTATGATACCATGCAGTATATTTCGCCCGAGATTGCGACCATTTGTACCGGAATGGCCGCATCGATGGGTGCAGTTCTGCTTACTGCAGGCAATAAGGGAAAACGTTCGGCATTGAAGCATTCCCGTATCATGATCCATCAGCCTATGGGAGGAGCCCAGGGCCAGGCTTCGGATATTGAGATTACAGCACGCGAGATCTTAAAACTGAAAAGGGAACTGTATGAAATTATCGCCAGGCATGCCGGCAAAACTTACGAACAGGTTGAAAAAGACGCGGACCGCGACTACTGGATGACATCGGAGGAAGCGAAAGCGTATGGCATGATCGACGAAATTCTAGTCAAAAATTAGAGATTACGAAAGAGATTGGAGACCATGGATAAGTGTTCTTTTTGCGGAAGGGAAAAAAAAGACGTAAACCTGCTGATCGCCGGAATGGAAGGCCATATCTGTGACCGCTGCATTGAACAGGCTTATGCGATTGTCGAAGAGGAATTCAGAAAGGATACCGAATTCGACCTGACCGGGATCAAACTACTGAAGCCCAAGGAAATAAAAGAATTTCTTGA
Organism: uncultured Prolixibacteraceae bacterium; assembly: GCA_964584045.1. Classification (GTDB taxonomy): domain Bacteria; phylum Bacteroidota; class Bacteroidia; order Bacteroidales; family Prolixibacteraceae; genus JBCFBK01. The sequence continues at coordinate 3,223 of CAZOYZ010000086.1, forward strand.
CCAGTACGTCATTGGACAGGAACAGGCCAAAAAGATACTTTCCGTTGCCGTGTATAACCACTACAAAAGGCTGAATCAAAAAGTTCAGCAGGATGAAACGGAGATTGAAAAGTCAAACATCATTTTAGTCGGACAAACAGGTACCGGAAAAACGCTGCTGGCCCGTACAATTGCCAGGATGCTGCACGTCCCTTTCACAATCGTCGATGCCACGGTTTTGACCGAGGCCGGCTATGTGGGTGAAGATGTGGAGAGCCTGCTCACCCGTCTGCTTCAGGCTGCCGATTATAATGTGGATGCGGCCGAACGGGGAATCGTTTTTATCGACGAGATCGACAAAATTGCCCGAAAGGGGGACAATCCTTCCATCACCCGTGATGTGTCGGGCGAAGGGGTCCAGCAGGGATTGCTTAAGCTGCTCGAGGGATCGGTCGTCAATGTTCCCCCGCAGGGAGGACGAAAACATCCTGAGCAAAAAATGATACCGGTTAATACCAAGAATATCCTTTTCATCTGCGGCGGCGCATTCGACGGCATCGAAAAGAAGATCGCCAACCGTTTAAATACGAAGGTGGTCGGATTTGGTGCTCACAAACAAATGGAAACGATCGACCGTAACAACCTGATGCAGTATATTTCACCGCAAGACCTGAAAAGCTTCGGGCTCATTCCTGAAATTATAGGGCGCTTACCCGTCCTGGCTTACCTGGAACCGCTCGATCGCCAGGCATTAAGAAATATTCTTACCGAGCCGAGAAATTCCCTGATCAGGCAGTATATCAAGCTGTTTGAGCTGGATTCCATCGAACTGAGCTTTGAAGAAGATGCACTTGAATTCATTGTAGACAAAGCGCTCGAATTTAAACTCGGCGCCCGGGGGCTTCGTGCGATTTGCGAAAGTATTATGATCGACGCCATGTTCGAAAGCCCTACCGACGGAATTAAGAACCTTAAAATATCCAGGGCGTACGCCGCTTCAAAAATCGAGCAAAGCGAAGCACAACGTCTCAAAGCAAGCTAGCAGTAATAAATTTCCGGATACAATCCGGTCATTTTTTCAGCGATTTACTTGTTTTCCATGATCCAATTTCAGAATATATCCCTAAAACTGGGGAACCGGCAACTATTAGACCAGTTTAACCTGGTCGTTTCCGAAGGTGAAAAAATTGTCCTTACTGCTCCTTCAGGAAGCGGTAAAACAAGCTTGTTAAATCTCATCCTGGGCTTCATCGATGCTGATGAGGGATCAATACGGTTCAACCGCACGGAGGTAAAACCCGGCAATATGCAAAGGATCAGAAGCCAGATCGGCTACCTGAGCCAGGAAATCGACTTTCCCAACGGAAAGGTTTGCGACGTTTTTCAGGAAATTTTCAGCTACTCCTCCAATAAACATATTCATTATACGACCGAAAAACTCGCCGGGAAACTTCGCGATGTAGATCTCCCGGCCGGGATCCTCCAAAAAAACACGAACGATATTTCAGGAGGAGAAAGGCAGAAGCTCGGCTGGGCACTGGTCATGCTGCTCGACCGCCCGGTGTTGTTGCTTGACGAACCCACATCGGCGCTTAATGAAAAGCAAAAGCTCTTCTTCATCGATTACGTGACTGCGACCAATAAAACCGTGATCTGCGCAAGCCACGATCCGGAATGGCAACTCCGCAATATGCGC
>CAZOYZ010000086.1:4997-9268 GCA_964584045.1 uncultured Prolixibacteraceae bacterium
TTAGCCCCCAAATCACGCAGCCTTTCGGCCGAACGTACCAGGTTGCCGTGACCCGTATGAAGTTTATTGATGGCCGAATCATAGTTTTTCCGGGTCTGTTCCAGGTTCACACCGATCTTCTCAAGATCAGCGATGAAGCCAACAAATTTATCGTACAACGCCCCGCCCTGACGTGCAATTTCAAGCGCGTTGCGCGTTTGATTTTCCTGTTGCCAGATCGAAGCGATTGTCCGAAGTGTAGCCAGCAACGTAGACGGGCTCACGACGACCACCTTACTGTCCCAGGCGTAGGTAAACAACTCCTGGTCGGCCTGAACCGCCACACTGAACGACGATTCGATAGGAATAAACAACAGTACGAAATCCGGAGAATTCAAGCCCGGGATACACTGATAATACTTTTCCTTCAAAAGCTTTACGTGACTTCTCACGCTCAGCAAATGATCTTTCGTGTATTGCTGCCTTAACGTATCGTCAAACGCATTAACCAGCCGGTCGTATGCAACCAGCGAAACTTTCGAGTCTACAATGAGATGTTTTTGTCCCGGCAAATGAATAATAATATCCGGCTGAAAACGCGCACCCTGATCAGTGGTCACACTGAACTGCTTTTCGTATTCCCTCCCTTCGGTCAGACCCGATCGCTCCAGAATACGCTCCAGGATCACTTCTCCCCAGTTTCCCTGCTTTTTGACATCCCCTTTAAGCGCCCTGGTCAGATTACCGGCTTCGTCACTGATCTTCAGGTTAAGATCCTGCAGTTTCTTCAACTCTGCTTTCAGATCAGTCTGATCCTTCAGTCCCTTTTCGTAGGTTTCCTGAACCTTGTTCTCAAAAAGCCGGATTTTTTCCCGCAACGGCTCCAAAATACCGCTGATGTTTTTCTGGTTAACCTGAGTAAATTCTTCGGAATGCTGTTTCAGGATCCGGTGTGCCACATTTTCAAATTCGACGGTAAATTTCTTCTGCAACTCTTCCACCTCCCTTTTCTGGCTGACCAGCTTTTCCTGAAGATTGACCAACTCGGTTTCTGCACCGGCCAACTTTCGTATCTGTTGTTCTTTCTCCGATTCAGAACGGTCCAGCCTCTCCGTCAACTGGTCTTTTTCCTTCTGCAGGTGAAGCGATTTTTCACCGAACCTGGCCAACTCCTTCTCATACTGTGCCCGAACAGTCAGCAATTCATTCTCAGACGACTCCCTTTTTAATTTAAAAACCAGGAAACCCACCATAAAACCAACAGCCAGTCCGGCCAAAAGAAAAAGTATTTCCATATGCTATTAGATTTCAAATCCCAAATAAAAGTAAAAATTAAAGCGGCGGAAAACAATAAAAACCGGCGATTGCTTAATTTAGCCAATCAATCAGACACAAGGATCAAGTATCAAGACACAGAAAGCTTTTAACTGTAAACTGTAAACTGCAAACTGAAACAATAATCAAAGATGGATGTAAAAATTGAATCCAGCTGGAAATCCGTTCTGAACGGGGAATTTGAAAAGGACTATTTCAAGAGGCTGACGGAGTTTGTCCGGGAAGAATACCGCACAAAAAAGGTATATCCTCCTGCCTCACTGATCTTTAATGCTTTTGATCAATGCGCTTTCGACCACTTAAAGGTGGTGATCCTGGGGCAGGACCCGTACCATGGTCCCGGGCAGGCTCACGGGCTCTGCTTTTCGGTGAACGACGGCGTGGAATTTCCCCCCAGCCTGTACAACATCTTTAAAGAACTGAACCGGGATGTGGGCAAGCCTATCCCCGGGAGCGGGAATCTGACATCATGGGCCAGGCAGGGCGTGCTGCTGCTTAACGCGACACTTACTGTCCGCGCCCACCAGGCGGGGTCCCATCAGGGGAAAGGCTGGGAAACGTTCACCGATGCGGTGATCCACAAAATCAATGAATTAAAGGAACACGTGGTTTTTATCCTCTGGGGGAGCTATGCCATCCGTAAAGGCGGGTTTATCGACCAGGGAAGGCATCTGGTACTGACCTCGGTACATCCTTCACCTCTTTCGGCCAGTCGCGGTTTTTTCGGGAACAGCCATTTTAGCCGGACCAATGCTTATCTGGCTCAACATCTTATGGAGCCGATCCAATGGTAGCACGCACGAGGCACAGCACACAGGGCATGGGAAAAGCTCCCGTGCCCTTGGCCCCATGCCCTCACCACCTGTATACGATCGAATTGACATTCATCCCGGCCCCGACCGAGCAAAGGACAATATAGTCCCCTTCGCTGATCGTATGACCTTCCATTTTTCCTTTTACGATCAGATCGAGCAAAGTAGGCACCGTTGCCGTCGAAGAATTACCAAGTTTATCAATACTCATCGGCATGAGCCCGTCAGGAATATACTTTTCATGACAGAGCTTAAACAAGCCCCTGACGATCGCCTCATCCATTTTTTCATTGGCCTGATGGATCAGGATTTTTTTGATGTCGCTCAGTTTTAATCCTGCCCGATCGATACTGTCCTTCACGACTCCCGGGACAAAGCTCAACGCGTACACGTATACTTTATGCCCCACCATTTTGATCAGCAACTCATTGCCGTCATAATCGGGATTATAGGACCGCCCGAAAGTAAGCAGATTCGCATAGGGATTGGAATCGGCACGGCTGCTGTGCGACAGGATCCCGACCGGCTCTTCACTTTCAGCGGCCTCCACGATGGTAGCCCCGGCACCGTCCGAATAGATCATCGTATCGCGGTCGTGAGGATCGGAAATACGCGAAAGGGTATCAGCGCCGATCACCACTCCCCGTCTGAAGGTTTCACTGCGGATATAGGCATCGGCAACGATCATCCCCTGAGTCCATCCCGGGCAGCCGGAAATGAGATCGTGGCAAATACACGCCGGATTTTTGATGTTCAGGATCTTTTTTACCCGGTTCGCCAGGCCGGGGATCGTGTCCACCCGGGTATTGCCGGGGTATACATCGCCAAAGTTATGACAGAAGATAATAAAATCGAGCGTTTCCATATCGATCGCCGCCGATTCGCAGGCATCTTTCACTGCCAACGCCGCGATATCCGAATTCACCTGATCGTCGCTCACCCACCGTCGTTCCGAGATATTGGTGATCTCCTGGAATTTCCGGATCATTTCTTCATTTGACTTTTCAAACGGTTTACCAGTTGACGGATCATAAAAAGTATAACTTAAAAAATGATCATTGGTGATCACTCTTGGAGGAATATAGCTTCCTGTACCTGTAATCTTTGTATACCTGTTTCTTGTCATATTATAATAATTCACTTTCTCTTTGGTCTTCCTTCTCTTTATGCCGGTTAATCTTCCTGTCCTTATAGGTCTTTAGTTCAAACTTTTCACCGTCAAAAACACCGTACGAAAAATGGGTGATCCAGTCACCCAGGTTAATATAACGCGACTTTTCGCCAACAGGCAGATCGAGCATCAAATGCCGGTGTCCAAAAACGAAATAGTCAATCTCCTCATTTTTGAGAACAGATTCGGCAAACTTATAAAGTGCTTCGTTACCTTCCCTGAAGGGTATCCCTCCGCCTTTGGATATCCTGCTTCTCTTAGACCACGCATGTGCAACGGCTATCCCGAAATTCGGATGAACATGGGAAAAACACCACTGGAAAAACCTGTTCGTAAAAATCTTTTTCATCAGGTTATATCCCTTATCGGAGGGATCCAACCCGTCACCATGGGCCAGGAAGAACCGCCTGCCCGAAAAAGCAGCGCGCATCTCATGGCGATGAACATGAATCCCAAGCTCCGTCGGCAAATAGTCAAAGACCCAGATATCGTGGTTGCCGGTGAAAAAATGAACGGGAATACCCGAGTCTGCAATTTCCGCGATCTTCCCCAGCGTCCGGGTGAATCCTCTTGGAACAACCCTTTTATACTCAAACCAGTAATCAAAAATATCACCCATCAGAAAAAGAAGGGCGGCATCCTTTCTGATTTCATCAAGCCACTGTACAAACAAATGCTCCCGCTCTGAATTGTCGTTCAGCGCGGGCGCCCCAAGATGTACATCGGATACGAAGTATATTTTAGTTCTCAGGTCTGTCAAATTATAAATAATGGAACGCTGTAATGATGCCAAAGATAGGATATAAATGATTTCTTCTGATCAACTTTTGTTGCAAACAACCCGCCGCTTTCACAATACCTCTCCAAGCAGTTTATTCAGTTCCGGACCCTTCAGATCCTTCCCGACAATCACGCCCTTCCTGTCCATCAGATAGTTAAAGGGTATTTCCTTCACGTTATACGTGTTCACAGCC
>CAZOYZ010000086.1:9368-14389 GCA_964584045.1 uncultured Prolixibacteraceae bacterium
TTATTCAACTCCTGCACCAGTGCAGAACCCTCCGATCCCTGCACCTGATAATCCCTCGAAAAATTAGCGGCATCGCCGGTTACTTCCACCTGCTCTGCAGAATCGACCAGCAAGGTCACAAAATTTTTCCCGCTCTCACTCAGCCTTAACAGAAAGAAAGAAGGATAGCTGACGTGACCCCTGAATTTAAATTCGCCGCCCTTATCCAGTTTTACGGAATCGATACATACCGTCGATGCCAGTTTTAATTCATCCAGATAAATAGATCTTCCCTCCGCATTACTGATCCGGCCCTGGATCGTATACCTGGAGGCATCATCACATGCCACAGCGATCACGGCAATAAGAAAAACGATCAACTTTCTCACAACTCGAAATTTTAATCTTTAAAATACCCGGTAAAAATAATAATTTACCCTTTATCCGGGTGATCTCAGCCAAATCTTTTGAAGCACAGCCGGGATTTAATTGTTATTAGTTCAGTGGAAGTACAAAAAATCGTATTTTTGGCCCTTCAAAATACTAACGATGAAGATATACCAGGATATCGGCAGTTTTCATATTGAGAATCCGGTTGTAACGATCGGATCGTTCGACGGCGTTCATCTTGGTCATCTGATGATCATTCACCGCTTAAAGGAAATCGCTCTCCAAACCGGCGGTGAACCGGTTGTCTTTACTTTTTCACCCCATCCCCGGCTTGTCCTGTTCCCGGAAGAAGGAAATCTTCGCCTGCTTACGACACTTGAGGAAAAAACAGACCTCCTTGAAAAGGCAGGGGTCAAGCATGTGATCATTTATCCCTTTACCCGGGAATTTTCACAATTGAGTTATGTGGAATTCGTCAGGGATATCCTGGTTGCCGGGCTCAGGTTAAAAGTACTGGTGGTCGGGTATGATCACAAATTCGGAAAAAACAGGGAGGGAAGCTTTGAAATTCTCAGGGATCTCTCTTCGGTATACAACTTTAGGGTAGAAAAGCTTGACGTTTTGCTGATGGATCATATCAATATCAGCTCCACCAAAATCAGAAGCGCCCTTCAAAACGGAGATATCCCGAGAGCCAACCAGTATCTGGGTTATCCGTTCCACCTGCATGGGACCGTGATCGAAGGACAAAAGCTGGGACGCCGTATCCAGTTTCCCACAGCCAACATCCAGGCTTCAGATCCCCAGAAGATCATTCCGGGGTATGGGGTGTATGCTGTTTACGTGAACCTGGACGGCCAGCGTTACCGGGGCATGATGAATATTGGTACCCGGCCAACGGTAAGCAACGCCGATCACCGCAGCATTGAGGTACACATCATTGATTTTGAAGGAGATCTGTATCACAGAAAGCTTGAAATCGAGTTTATCGGCAAAATCCGTGAAGAACAAAAATTCGGCTCGATCGGGGAACTAAAGGCACAGCTCGAAAAGGATAAAGAAACCGTGTTGGGAATACTGGGATAAATGCGATCGTTGCACTATCTTTGCTGCACTTAAAATGACGAAACATGATCACATTGACAAAAACGGATACCGATTATAAAGTTGCCGATCTTTCACTGGCTGAGTTTGGAAGGAAGGAAATTGAGATTGCAGAAAAAGAGATGCCGGGGTTAATGGCAATCCGGAAGAAATATGCTGCCGAAAAACCGCTTGCGGGAGCACGTATCACCGGCTCGCTGCACATGACGATCCAAACAGCCGTGCTCATCGAAACACTGGCAGAACTTGGTGCTCAGGTACGTTGGGCAAGCTGTAACATCTTCAGTACGCAGGATCATGCTGCTGCGGCGATCGCCGTTTCCGGAATACCGGTATTTGCCTGGAAGGGTGAAAATCTGGAAGAGTATTGGTGGTGTACCGCACAGGCGCTTCACTTTGGGAACGGACTGGGACCTCACCTGATCGTCGACGACGGCGGTGATGCCACCCTGATGATCCATCTCGGGAAGGAAGCTGAAAAAGACCGGCGAATCCTGGATTCGCCCTCCGAAGGGATTGATGAGGCCGAATTAAAGAAAGCGTTAAAGGTCATTTTGGACGAGGACCCGGGCCGCTGGACCAGCATGGCCGGCAAAATAAAAGGTGTAAGCGAAGAGACCACCACCGGCGTGCATCGCCTGTATCAAATGAAGGAAGAAGGAAAGCTTCTATTCCCGGCCATCAATGTGAACGATTCGGTAACGAAATCGAAATTCGACAATCTTTACGGATGCCGTGAATCTCTGGCCGACGGAATAAAACGTGCCACCGACGTGATGATCGCCGGCAAAGTGGTGGTCGTCGCAGGTTACGGCGATGTAGGCAAAGGATGCGCCCGGTCCATGCGGGGTTACGGGGCGAGGGTGATTATCACGGAGATTGATCCGATCTGCGCGTTGCAGGCGGCCATGGAAGGGTTTGAGGTAAAAGGCATGGACGAAGCCGTTTCGGAAGGAAACATTTTCGTCACGGCAACCGGCAACAAAGATGTGATCACGGCCGAACATCTGGCAGCCATGAAAGACCAGGCGATCGTATGCAACATCGGGCATTTCGATAATGAGATCCAGGTTGCCCAAATGGAAAAATGGCACGGTGTCAAAAAAACAAATATCAAACCACAGGTCGATAAATACACCTATGAAGACGGCCATTCTGTTTTCCTGCTCGCTGAAGGCCGTTTGGTGAACCTTGGATGTGCAACCGGTCATCCTTCATTTGTGATGAGTAATTCCTTTACCAATCAGGTACTTGCGCAAATCGATCTCTGGCGGAACAATTATCCCGTCAACGTTTACCGGCTGCCCAAATACCTCGATGAAGAGGTTGCCCGGCTGCATCTGGAACAACTGGGAGTAAAGCTCACGAAACTGACCGGAGACCAGTCCGCCTACCTCGGCGTCCCGGTCGAAGGACCTTACAAACCGGACCATTACCGGTATTAACTCCCGTATATCCGGAAGCCACAGACCAATATGCTGATTTAAAAAAAGTGCGGCAATCGCCAGCATTGAAACTTAATGCCTTGTTTTTTGCCGAATGCAGTTGATTTTTTATAACTTTAGCGAAATTAAAGGATAACTTTTGCAAAAATGGAAGATTATATCTTTATATTAATTGCTATTCTCCTCTCGGTATTTGGCGCAATTAACCGGAAGAAGAAGCAAGGACAAGTGCCGGTTGGGGACGAAAAACCCTCAACAGTCAGCAGACCTTCTGTTTTTGACCAGTTGTTTGATGAACCATTTTTCCGGGATGAAGAAACGCAGGTGCAACCTCCAAAAAAAGAGCGGATTGTGCAAAAAGAGGCTTATCAGCCACTGCGCAAAAAAATGGCGCCGCGCTCCGTATCACCGGTCCCCGCTAAAAAGCCAGAGGTTGTTACCATAACACCTGAGCCGGCAAAACGAAGGATACATCCGCTCATGAAAGATTTTACGCTGAAGAAAGCGGTCGTCTACTCCGAAATTCTGCAAAGAAAGTATTAGCAAACAACCATTTAAATCCCTTTTTCGGCAGAACATTCGTAAAGATCAAATATTTTAATTAGCTTTGTGATGCTAAAGAGTTCCGCAAGCCGGAATTCTTTTTTGTTTTTTGTAGTCGAGACAATAAAAAACTAAATAAAATGGGAAAAGTGACTTATATTACGCAGGAAGGTCTTAATAAGCTAAAGGAGGAACTGGAACACCTCATGAACGTGGAACGTCCTGCAATTTCGAAACAAATCGGTGAAGCCATTGAGAAAGGCGACATTTCTGAAAACGCTGAGTACGACGCGGCCAAAGATGCCCAGGGTATGCTCGAAGCCAAGATCTCGGCTCTCCGCGACAAGATCGCTCACGCGAGGATCATCGATGAATCAAAAATCGATACGTCGGCTGTTCAGATCCTGAATAAGGTGACCATCAAAAACAAAAAGAGCGACACCACGATGCAGTATACGATCGTGTCTGAACATGAGGCCGATCTGAAATCAGGCAAGATCTCGATCGGGACCCCTATTGCCAGAGGATTGATGGGCAGAAAGGTGGGCGACGTCGTAGAAATAAAGGTTCCTTCGGGAGTCATTCCTTTTGAAATTATTGACATTTCACTTTAGATAAAAATGGCAAGTATTTTTACCAAAATCGCGCAAGGTCAGATTCCGGCATACAAAGTAGCCGAGGATGCAGACTTTTTAGCTTTTCTGGATATTTCTCCGGTGGCTGCAGGTCACACACTGGTCATCCCTAAAAAGGAAGTGGATTACCTGTTCGACCTGGACGATGAAACTTATGCCGGACTGCAAAAGTTCGCAAAAAAAGTAGCGACGGGGCTCAAAAAAGCGATCCCCTGTAAAAAGGTAGGGGTAATGGTACTGGGTCTGGAAGTCCCTCATGCCCATATTCACCTGGTACCCATGCAAACCGAAGCAGATCTGCTGCATTTCTCAAAAAAGATGAAACTGACCCCGGCAGAATTTGAAGCAATCGCCGCTAAAATTGCCAAAGAAATTATCATCTGATTTCTTTTAAGCCATCAGCCCAACTGATGGTTTTTTTGTTCCGCCACGTCACTTCCCCTTCTTATTTCACCCGGTCCGGGTTCTTCTTCAAAAAATCGTTCCAGTTCTTATACTCCCCCTTCATGACCGGATTCTTCATTTGCAGATAATGGCAAACCGCAACGGCGATCGCGTCGGTCGCATCCAGTTCTTTGGGCAATCCTGAAATTTTCAGCGTATTTTTCAAAAAATAGGCGACCTGCTCCTTGGCAGCACGTCCCATACCCGTGATGGATTGTTTCACCTTCAGGGGTGCATATTCAAATACCGGTATGTCACGCTGCAAGGCCAGCCCCATCACTACACCCTGTGCGCGTCCCAGCTTAAGCATTGCCTGAATGTCTTTCCCATAGAATGGTGATTCGATCGCAAGCTCGTCAGGAACATACTCCTCGATTAAGGCCTGTGTGCGGATAAAGATATGCTTCAACCGGAGATAATGGTTGTTAAAGCCGGCAGTCTTCACAACGCCAACATGTAAAATTTCAGGCTTATTATCCTT